>CAYZNA010000048.1:14651-15500 GCA_964478665.1 uncultured Anaerolineales bacterium | reverse complement strand
CGCGCGTGTGGCGCGTGGTAGGCCGGGCAGGCAGCCGGCCCCCGGCGCGGGCTATCGGCCAACTGGTGCACGAGGCCCTGCGCCGCTGGCTGTTCCCCGAGCCGTCCCCGGAGGCGGCGGCATTTGAGGCCCGGCTGCGCCCGACGGCCCACGCCGCCGGCCTGACCGACCCACGCGCCATCCGCGCCGCGCTGAGCGAGACCGCTCGCCTACTGGCGCGCTTCCGCGCCCATCCGCTGTTTGCAGAAATGCAGGCCGCCGAGCGACATCACGAAGTGCCGTTCGTGCTGGGCGGAGACGTGGGGGTGATTGACCTGCTGGCTCGCGGGCCGGACGGCTGGACTGTGCTGGACTTCAAAACTGACGACGTGCGCACCTATGCTGAAATGGCGGCGCCGGCCCGGGAGTACTACGCGCCGCAACTGGAGCGTTACGTCCGCGCCGCCGAGGCGCAGTTCGGCGAGCGGCCGCGCGCGCTGCTGGTGTTTCTCAACGTCGCCGGCGAGGTCCGGGTAGTGCCACTGGCGGGCAACTATTCCTCAACGTCAAGCAAGAATCGCCCGGCGGGGCTATAATGGCGCCACGGAGGCATCGCTGAGAGGGCAACCATGACAACCACCACCGCCTATTATCCCCCGCGCAATAGAATAGCCTACCCCGACACGGACGGAAAACCGATGGCCGAAAGCGATTTTCAACGCAAACCGTTGACCTACGTGGTAGAGGCGCTTGACTACCACTTCCGCGACCGCCCGGATGTGTACGTCTCCGGCAACCTGTTGATCTATTACGAGGAAGGCAGCCCCGAGCAATCGGTAGCGCCGGATGTGTTTGTGGTCTTCGTCGTGC
>CAYZNA010000048.1:0-14641 GCA_964478665.1 uncultured Anaerolineales bacterium | reverse complement strand
CGCGGGCGGCGCTCGTCTTTCGTGTGGAAGGAAGGCAGGGGGCCGGACGTGGTGCTGGAGGTCACCTCGCGCAGCACGCGCAGCGAGGACCAAGGGCCAAAGCGCGGGTTATACGCCCTACTGGGGGTGCGCGAGTACTTTCAATACGACCCGACCGGCGACTATCTGCTGCCCGCGCTGCAAGGAGGGCGGTTGAACGGCGATCACTACACCCCCATCGCGCCGGTCCTCCGCTCCAACGGCGACGAATCGCCGGGCGGCGTACTGGCGCTGCGCAGCGAAGTGCTCAGCGTTGAGTTCCGGCTGGTGGGCGGGCGGCTGGCAGTGTATGACCCAGCCAGCGGCCAGAAGCTGCTGACCTACGCCGAAGCGCAGGATGCGCGCGCGCAAGAACGGGCCGCCCGGCTGGCCGCTGAGGCCGAAGTGGCCCGGCTGCGGCAGGAGCTGGCGCGGCTCAGAGGCGACTGAAGATCAGCCTCACCCGTCCGGCGTGCCGGCCCGCTTGAGGTCGCGCACGTTGAGCTGCAGGTTGCGCTGCCCGGCCCATTCGTTCACTTCTAAGTTGAAGGCGAGGTCCACGCGCGGCGGCATCCGGCCGGCCCATGCCCCCATGCCGAAGGCGATGGCGTCCACCGACAGCCGGCCATCGCTCAGCGTCAGCTTGAGGTGGTCGGCGGTTTTGCCCACCGCGCGATACGAAGTGACCCTGGCATCCCGAACCGCCAGCACCGGGGACGGGTTGCCCATACCGCACGGCTCCAGTTGCCTCAGATGCTCCAGCAGCGCCCAATCGAGGCTGGAAATACGCACCACCGCGTCAATCCGCAGCGAGGGCCGCAGATCCAGCGCGGCCAGTTCCCGCCGGGCAATTTGCTGCAACCGTTCGGCCAGCGGCGCCAGATTCTCGTTGCGCACGGTGAAGCCGGCAGCGGCAGCGTGCCCGCCATGACGCTCCAACAAATCGGTGCACTCGTCCAGCGCGGCAGTGATGTGAAACTCGGGAATGCTGCGCGCCGAGCCGCGCGTCTCTTGCGGGCCGCGCTCGGCCACCAGCGCCGGGCGATAGAACTCGTCCACCAGCCGGGAGGCTGCCAGGCCCACCACGCCCCGGTTGAACGTCTCGTGGGCGGCGAACAGCAGCAACGGCTCGCCCTGCCCGTCCAGCGCCAGCTCGCGCGCCTGCTGGTGCATGCTGCGAGTGAGTTCCTGCCGTTCGCGGTTCTGGGCCTCCAGTTGCGCCGCCAGCGGCGCGAGACGGGCCGCGTCGCGGGTGGTGAGCAGCTCGTAGGCCGCCAGGGCGGAATCCAGTCGCCCGGCGGCGTTCAGCCGGGGGCCGAGGGAAAAGCCCACCGTGGTGGCCGAGACCTGGCCCGGGGCAACCCGCGACACGCCCAGCAGGCTGCGCACCCCAGGGCGCTCGGGCCGGTTCAACAGCGCCAGCCCGGCGCGGACCAGCGCGCGGTTTTCGCCGGTCAGCGGGGCCAGATCGGCCACGGTGCCCAGCGCCACCAGATCCAGCAGCGAGTCCGTGGGGAAATCGGCACCCCGCGCGCTCACCAGCGCCTGGGCCAGCTTGTAGGCCAGCCCCACCCCGGCCAGGTCCTTGTACGGATAGCCGTCGCCCGGCTGCCTGGGGTTGATCAGCGCCAGCGCCGCCGGGAGGACCGGCCCGGGGTGATGATGGTCGGTGATAATCAGGTCCAGGCCGTGCTCGCGGGCGAAGAGCGCCTCCGCCGGGGAGCGGATGCCGCAGTCCACAGTGACCACCAGCCCCGGACCACCCTCCGCCAGCGTGCCGAGGGCCTCGGTGTTCAGGCCGTAGCCCTCGTCAAAACGGTTGGGGATGTAAGGCTCGACTACCCCGCCCAATGCGCCCAGGGTTTGCACCAGCAGCGCGGTGGCGGTCACGCCGTCGGTATCGTAGTCGCCATAGACCACGATCCGCTCCCCACGGTCCAGCGCAGCGCCCAGCCGGGCCACTGCCGCTGCCATGCCCCGCAGCCGCAACGGATCGGTGGATTCCAGCGAGGCGCCCGCCAAAAAAGCGCGGGCCTGGCGGGCGTCAGTGTAGCCCCGGTTATACAACACCTGCCTGAGGATCGGCGGCCCGATGGGCGCGAGGGCGTCCTCGGCAGCGGGCGGCAGCAGGGGATGGATTTGCCAGCGTTTGTGTGGGAGGGCCAAACCGGTGCTCCTGGGGCTAAACAGACAACAAGGCCAGGCCCTATCATAGCATAGTCAGGCCGCCCCGACCGGCCACCCGCCGCGTGTGCATTTCTGTTTTTTGGCCGGTTCAGCGCGCGGGCATAGGGATGCCCGCGCTACCCTGCCGCAGGCCGGGCATCCCTGCAGGCCGGGCATCCCCATGCCCCGCTACCTGTTGACCACCAGCGAGAAAGACACCCCCCGTCGCCAGTGTGCGCAGGGAGCGTGCCCCGCAAATGGGATGTGGGGGCGTGCACGAGCAACTACACCCAGCCCTGATTGCGGATGAAGTCGGTGATGATTGGAATGGAGACGAACTGCCCGCGATAAGCACGGTACGCCAGCGCAAATTGGTAAAGCAGCAGCGCCACGTTCAGCGCACCCAGACAGACCCAACCCACCAACAAGGCCAGGGCAAAGTTGATCAGCCCCAGTATCAGGGCTTGCAGGTTATGGGCCTGGATGAAGGGCCGGTTCTTTTTGTCCTCCATCAACAGAATCAAGACCGGCGACAACGGGGCGAAGGCGTACGCCAGCGCCGCCCACCACCGATCCTCATCGCGAATCTGGCCGGCATCACCCATCTCCCACTCAGTCATCATTCCTCCCATGGAAAGCCGCGCTGCAATTACTCTATACTGATAACCCCCAGAGTCGCAGTTGGTCGCGCCCTGCGACGGGTGTATTTCTCCTTCTGGCCGTCGCTGTGCTACAATCCGGCCAATGCCGACCCTTGTGTTCATGGGCACGCCCGAGTTTGCCCTTCCCACCCTGCTGCAACTGCACCGCAGCAAGCTGTGCGCCGTGGTGGGCGCCGTCACGCAACCCGATGGCGCAGCCGGGCGCGGGCGCAAGTTGACCGCCTCGCCGGTCAAGCAGGCGGCGCTGGAGCTGGGCCTGCCGGTGATCACACCCCGGCGGCTGCAGGAGCCGGAGGCGATGGCGCAGCTCCGCGCGTGGGCGCCAGAACTGATCATGGTGGCGGCCTTTGGCCAGCTCCTGCGCCCGGATGCCCTGGACCTGCCCCGCTTCGGCTGCCTCAACCTGCACGCCTCGCTCTTGCCGCGCCATCGCGGCGCCGCGCCCATCCCGGCTGCCATCCTTGCCGGCGACGCAGAGACTGGCGTGACCATCATGAAAATGGACTCCGGGCTGGACACCGGCCCGATCCTGGCCGCCCGCGCCGTGCCCATTTTGCCCGACGACACCACCGCCAGCCTCACCCCGCGCCTGGCCGAGTTGGGCGCCGAACTGCTGATGGAGACCCTGCCCGGCTACCTGGCCGGAGACCTCACCCCCACCCCGCAGGACGGCGCCCGCGCCACCTATACCCGCCAACTGCGCAAGGGGGACGGGTTGCTCGATTTCTCCCTGCCCGCCCCCGAACTCGCCCGCAAGGTGCGCGCCTTCCATCCGTGGCCGGGCGCCTTTGCCCTGCGCGTCGAAGATCCCGCTCGCGGGACAGGCCAGCCGCTGAGGATCCTGCGCGCCCGCCCCCTGCCCGGCCCGGTATCCGCGCCGCCCGGCGCGGTGCTGGAAGTGGGCGGCGTCCCGGCGGTGGCCTGCGGGGAGGGCTTGTTGCTACTCGAAGAGGTACAGCCGCCCGGCAAGCGCCCGATGCCCGGCCAAGCGTATGCGCGTGGCGCGCGGGACTTCATCGGCGGGCGGCTGGGTTAGATGGCGGAATTGGGCCTGGTCCAGCATGTTATACTTACCGTGTAAGCATTGGCCTGGAGACCACCATGCATCGCAAAGTATTCAGGACCGGCAACAGCCTCGTGGTTTCTCTCCCGAGAGAGAGCCTGGAGTTTCTGCAGCTCGGCGACGGCACGGAAGTCAACGTGGAACTGGACCGGACTGCCGGGCAGATCATCATTCGTCCAGTCCGAGAGGCCCCCTACGGTGTGGATCAAGCCTTTGCCCGCCAGGTCGCCGAGTTTATTGAGGAGTACCGCCCCGCGCTCGAAGCACTGGCGAAGGAATGAGATATCTCACCGCTGAACAGATTCTCTTCATCCACGCCCGGCTGATCGAGGAAACCGGCGGAAGTCATGGGGTTCGAGACGTAGGCCTGCTTGAGTCCGCGGTTGCCCGCCCCCAGGCATCGTTCGGCGGTGACGATCTTTATCCAGACTTGTTCGCCAAATCGGCGGCACTGATGGACTCGCTCGTTCGGAATCACCCTTTTCTCGACGGCAACAAGCGCACTGCAATTGCGGCCGCCGCTCTTTTTCTGAGACTCAACGGTGCACGCCTGAACGCCTCTAACGCGGAGTTGGAGGCGTTTACTCTCAACGCCGTCCTGTCCGCACCGGGCATTCCGGCGATGGCGACATGGCTGCGATCGCACAGCACAACCGCATGACCCTCGGCACCGAACTGATCATCGTCGGCGGGGGCGCCACCGGCCTCGGCGCGGCCTACGACGCCGCCCAACGCGGCTTCAAAGTGCTGCTGGTGGAAAAGGGCGACCTCGCCCACGGCACCTCCGGCCGCTACCACGGCCTGCTGCACTCCGGCGGGCGCTACGCCATCTCTGACCCGGGGTCGGCCCGCGACTGCGCCCGCGAGAACGCCATCCTGTGCCGCATCCTGCCGCCAGCCATCGAGGACTGCGGCGGGCTGTTCGTCGCCACCCCCGCCGACCCGCCCGACTACGCCGACCGCTGGCTGGCCGCCTGCCGCGAGACCGGCGTGCGCGCCGGGGAACTACCTCCGTCCGAGGCGCTTCGCGCTGAGCCGCTGCTCAACCCGGGATTGGCGCGCGCCTTCCACATCCCGGACGCCAGTTGCGACTCCTTTGACCTGTGCCACTTGCTGGCGCGCGCCGCCCGCGACCACGGCGCACAGATCTGGCTGCGCCACCGCTTGACCGCGCTGCTGGTGGAGGGCGGGCAGGTGCGCGGCGCCCGGCTGGAGGACCTCGCCAGCGGCGAGGTCAAGACCGTGTGGGCCGACCTTGTGCTGAACTGCGCCGGAGCGTGGGCCGGTCAAGTCGCGGCGCTCGCCGGCTGCGAGGTGCGCGTCACCGCCGGCAAGGGCGTAATGATCGCCATGAACTCGCGGCTGGTGAACCGGGTGGTCAACCGGCTGCACCCGCCCGCCGACGGCGACATCCTCGTGCCGGTGGGCACGGTCTCCATCCTCGGCACCACCGACGCTGCGGTCCCCGACCCCGGTCGCTACGAGGTCGAGTCGTGGGAGGTCGAGCTGCTGCTGCGCGAGGGCGCGCTGCTCATCCCGCGCCTGCGTGAGTTCCGCGCCCTGCGCGCGTGGGCCGGCGTGCGCCCGCTATTTGAGAAGGAAGAAGGAAGAAGGAAGGAGGAAGGAGCGGATTCGCGGACGATCACGCGGGCACATTCTGTTCTGGATCATGCCGAGCGCGACGGGGTGCAGGGCCTGATTACAGTGGTCGGCGGCAAACTGACCACCTTCCGGCTGATGGCAGAGCAGGCGCTCGATCTTGCCTGCCAGAAGCTCAAGGTGACGCGCCCGTGCAGCACCGCCGAGGAGGTCATCGCGCCCGGCCGGCACTACCGGCTGGGCGGACGGCTGGAGCGCCACGAGGCTGCCGTCCCCCCGGAGAGCCTGATCTGTGAGTGCGAGTTGGTCAGCCGGGAGCAGGTCGAAGCCGCGCTGGCCGCCTCCGGCTCCCCGGTACTCAACGACCTGCGCCGCGACCTGCGGCTGGGCATGGGGCCGTGCCAGGGCGGCTTCTGCATCTATCGCGCCGCCGGCATCCTGCACCAGACTGTAGCTAACTCCGCGCTCGTTGAGTACCTGCAAGAGCGCTGGAAGGGCCTCCGCCCGCTGGCCTGGGGCCGGACGCTGCAGCAGGTGGAGCTTGACCTGCGCATCTACCGCGAACTGCTGGGCGTGGAGCGGCTGCCCCTGGCCCGCCAGCCGGACGCCACGGCGTATCCAACGGAGCGCACCGCCTGATATGCGCGCCTTCGACGTGATTGTGGTCGGCGCCGGCCTGTCCGGCATGTTCGCCGGCGCCCTGGCCGCCCGGCGCGGGGCGCGCACGCTGGTGATTGCGCGCGGCCACGGCGGGACGCATCTGGGCGCGGGTTGCATCGGCCTGCTGGGCTACGACGCCGCCGGCCGGCCCCTGCCCCGCTGGGACTCCGCCCCGGAGGGCCTGCCCGCCCCCCACCCCTACGCCGGCCTCACCCGCGCGGAGCTGGAGGCCGCCGTGGAGCATTTCACGGGCCTGTGCGAGGCGGCCGGCTACCCGCTGCGCACGCGCGGCCCGGGCGAGAACTTCCTGCTCCCCACCGCCGCTGGCGCGGCCCGAACCGCGGCGGTCGTCCCGGACTCGATGGCCGCCGGCGACGTCCGCGATCCGGGCCAGATGGCCCTGGCCGACCTGCCCGGGCTGCGCGACTTCTACCCCGCGCTGGCGGCCGCCAACCTGGCCCGGGGAGCGGGCGCCCCGGCCCGGAGCATTTCCCTGCCCCTGCCCGAGGCCCCCGCCTGCCGCGACGCCTACGCCACCGACCTCGCCCGGTTGTTCGACGACCCCAACTACCGCGCCCGGCTGGCCCGGCTGTGGAAGCCGCGACTGGCGGGGGTGGCCCGCCTGGGCCTGCCGGCGGTGCTCGGGCTGCGATACCCCGGCGCCGCCGCCCGCGACCTCTCGGAGCGGCTGGGGCTGGCTGCCTTCGAAATCCCCATCCTGCCGCCCTCCGTGCCTGGCATCCGCCTGTTCAACGCCCTGTGGGGCGCGCTGCGCGCTGCCGGTGGCGAACTGATCCTCGGGCCGGCGCTGCGCGGGCGGGCGGCGGGGGAGCGGGTCGTCGGGGTGGAGGCAGAAAGCGCCGGGGGCGGGCGGACCTTCGCCGCCGCCGGGGGGGTGATCCTCGCCAGCGGCGGCTTCACCCACGGCGGGCTGGTAGGGCAGCCGGATGGGGGCGTGCTCGAGTCGGTCTTTGGCCTGCCGGTCAGCGCCCTGAGTGACCGCTCGCAGTGGACCGCCGCGCGCTACACCGCCCCCCAACCCTACGCCCGCTTCGGCGTGGCGGTGAACCCCCACCTGCAACCGGTGGGGCCGGACGGCGCGACGCCCATCTACGAAAACCTGTACGCAGTGGGCGGCCTGCTCGCCGGCGCGGACCGCGTGTCCGAAGGCTCGCGCGAGGGGATTGACCTGGGCACGGCGTGGAAAGCGGCCGGCCAACTGGCCTGAACCATGAACACCTCCCTCGACACCCTGCTCTCCGCCGACCAGTGCATCAAGTGCAACATCTGCACCGCGGCCTGTCCGGTGGCGGCGGTCACCGACCGCTTCCCCGGCCCGAAGGCGGTCGGGCCGCAGGCGCAGCGCTTCCGCCAGCCGGGCGCCCTCTCGGTGGATCGCTCGGTGGCGTGGTGTTCGGGCTGCGGGGTGTGTTCGCGCGTCTGCCCGCACGGCGTGCAGATCGCCGAGATGAACACCATCGCAAAAGCGGAGCTGGCCCGCCGGCGCGGCATCCCGTTGCGAGACCGGCTGCTGGGGCGCTCGGAGCGGCTGGGGCAGCTCGGCGCGCTGCTGGCCCCGCTCTCCAATTTCCCCCTGCACAATCGCCCCCTGCGCTGGCTGGCCGAGAAACTGGTCGGGGTCAGCCGGCAGGCCGCCTTCCCACGCTTCGCCCGCCCCACCTTTCGCGCGTGGTTCCGCAGGTCGGGCGACCCGCTGGCAATCGGCGTGCGCAAGGTGCTGTACTTTCACGGCTGCGCGGCCAACTATTACGAGCCGCGCGTGGCGAAGGCCGCCGTGCAGGTGCTGGAGCGCAACGGCTGCCGCGTGCTGATCGGGGAGCAAAACTGCTGCGGGTTGCCGCTGCAATCCAACGGCGAGTTCGGCGCCGCCCGCGCTTACGCCCGCGCCAACGTGCGCAAACTGGCCCCCTACGTGCGCGATGGCTACACGGTAGTCGGCGCTTCCACCTCCTGCACCCTGGCCCTCAAACACGAATATCAGGCGGTGCTGGGGCTGGAGGGCGAAGAGGTGGCTCTGCTGGCGGCCAACACCTACGATTTCTTCGAGTTCCTGCTGCTGCTGGATGCCGAGGGGAAGTTGGACCGCGATTTCCGCGAACTGCCCGAGCGCGTGGCCTATCACCCGCCCTGCCAGCTCAAGAGCCACTACCTCGGCCACCCGGCGGCCGCCCTGTTGCGCCAGATTCCGGGGGTGCTGGTGTTCGAATCGACCGCCGCTTGCTGCGGCGTGGCCGGCACCTACGGCCTGAAAGCCGAAAAACACGAAATCGCTCGCCAGGTGGGGGAACCGCTCTTCCACGAAATCGAGGACGCCCTGCCCACCCGCGTGGCCTGCGACTCCGAGACCTGCCGCTGGTGGATCGAAAAGCACACCGGGCGTCCGGTGGTGCACCCGGTGGAGTTGCTGGCGGAGGCGTATGGGGCGGGGGAGGGGTGATTGGTAATTTGAGATTTGAGATTTGAGATTGGTGATTGGTGATTGGTGATTGGTAACGGGCGACTGACGACTGACGACTGACACATGCGCATCCTGATCTACGGCACAGGGGCCATCGGCGGGCTGATAGGCGGGCGGCTGGCGGAGGCCGGGCACGAGGTCCGCTGCCTGGCCCGGCCGCGGGTGGTGGAGGCGGTGCGGCGCGGCGGGCTGTGGATCAGCGAGGACGGGGAGCAGCGCCGCGCGCCCGAGTCCCTGCAAATCACCGCCGACCCGGCCGAGGCGCTGCGCCCGCCGGCCCCCGATGTGGCCGTGTTCACCATGAAGGCCTACGACACGGCGGCGGCCCTGGCCGAACTGCGGGCGGCCACCGCTTCCCCGCCCCCGGTGCTCTGCCTGCAAAACGGCGTGGGCAACGAGGCCGAGATCGCCGCCGCCCTGGGGGCCGAGCGCGTGATCGCCGGGACGGCGACCACCGCCGCGCTGATGCCGGCGCCGGGCCGGGTGGCCGTCGAGCGGGCGCGCGGGGTGGGGATCGAGGCCGGGCGCCCGCTGAGCGGCCCCCTGCGGGCGGCGCTGTTGGGGGCGGGATTCCGGGTGGCGACCTATCCCGATGCCGCCGCCCTCAAGTGGTCCAAACTGCTGGTCAACATCGTAGCCAACCCGACTTCCGCCATCACCGGGCTGCCAGCCGGCCAGATCTTCGCCCATCCCGGGCTGTACCGGCTGGAGATCGCCGCGCTGCGCGAGGGGGTGCGGGTGATGAGGGGGCAGGGGCTGAGGCCGGTAGATCTGCCGGGCGTGCGGGTGGCGCTGCTGGCGCGGGCGGCCTTTCTGCCCCCGGCGCTCACCCGCTCCCTGCTGCGGCGGGCGGTGGTGGGCGGGCGCGGCGACAAGATGCCATCCTTCTATTACGACCTGGAGCGCGGGCGCTCGGAGGTGGGTTGGCTGAACGGGGCAATAGCCCGCGAGGGCGAGCGGCTGCCGCAGGTGCCGGTCCCGGTCAACCGCCACTTGACGGACGTGCTGACCGGGCTGGCGAGCGGAGCCCTGCAACGGGAGGACTATCGCGGACGGCCCGGCGTGCTGCTGGCGGGCGTGGCCGAATATTTATCATAAATATCTGAATTATTGACCTTTCCCGGCCCGCGTGCTATACTTGCGCCGAAATGTATCCCATGAATCCCACTCGCGAGGCCATCCTGCAATCCCTGCGCGCGCACGGCCAGCGGACGGTGAGCGATCTGGCCGGCGAAGTTGGCATTTCGCCGGCCTCCATTCGTCACCACCTCAACAGCCTGCAGGCCGGCGGGATGATCGCGGCTCAGGAGGTGCGGCGCGGCGTGGGTCGTCCGCGCCTGCCGCCCACCCGCACCTCGCTGGCTCATGCGCATTTCCCGGCCCGCTACGTCAAATTGAGCGAGCGGCTGCTGGAGGAGATAAAGGCGCACCTGCCCCCGGCCACTATCGGCAGGATCTTCGCCGACATCGCCGCAGGCATCGTCGCTGAGCACAGCCGGGCGCTGGCCGGGAAGACGCTGGAAGAAAAGCTGCCGCTGCTGGTGGACCTGCTGGGCGCGGAAGGCTTTATGACCGCGTGGGACCGGGTGGGGGAGCATTACCGCCTGACGCAAAACAACTGCCCGTATTTCCACGTCAGCCAGCGCCACCCGGAAGTGTGCACCATTGACCAGACCCTGATCTCCGAGTTACTCGCCCTGCCGGTGCAGAAGAACAGTTGCCTGCTCAACGGCGACTCGCTCTGCACCTTCACCGTTCCAGCCGGCAGCGCCGCTGCCTGACCCGATGGAGGACCCGTATGCCCGCCGCTACCCAGACTCAACCAGTCGAAGATCCCCGCCAGGGGGTGGATAACAGCAAATTAACGTGGGAGGCCGAGAGCACCCACCCCGAGCTGGCCGCCCTGGCCCGCGAAAAACTGCGCGAGGTGATGGACCCCGAAATCGGCTTGAATGTGATCGAACTGGGGCTGGTGCGCGACCTGCAGATCACCGAGGACAGCGCCTGCGTGCGGATGATTATGACCACCCCCTTCTGCCCCTACGCCCCGGCCCTGCTGGAAATGACCCGCAAGCAGGCCGAGAGAGCGGTTGAGCGCCCCACCACCGTCGAACTGGGCCTCGAGATGTGGGACCCCACCTATATGGAAGACGGCGCCGGCGAAGACTGGGGGCTGTTTTAGCGGCTGGTCGTTGGCGGCTGGCGACTGGCGGCGGTAACCCGTGCAGTCGAGGCAACTACCGGAAGTGGCAATATGGAGGCCTGGAGTATGCCACCAGTTTCACACCCTTTCAAGAGGGGCGCACTGATCATCTTAATGAACTATGTTGACCATGCTCCGCCCCATGTTCATGTCAAGTATCAAGGGGATGCACGGAGCTATCGCATTGAAATCAGAACGCGGGCATGGATGAAGCCTGGTCAGGACTTGCCACCCACGTTGAGGAAATTGGTAGAGACATGGGTTGAAGCGCACGAGGCGGAGTTGCTCGAGCAATGGGACAACGCTCGGAACAATCGTCTGGTATCAATCGTGGGGTAAGATCGCGGGGTACGTATGAAGTGGCAAGAATGGTCAACGTTAGCTGATAACGCCTCTGTATGGGAGGGGCGACAGGAGAAGGGACTACTCAAAGCGGAATATGTAGGCGATTACACCTTGCGGCTGTGGTTTGAGGATGAGCTAGACGTTTCGATTTATGAGTTGGATTTTTACACTCTGCTGGTGGAGAAGAATCCTGGGGGAGTGTTTGGAGTGCTGAGGGATCAGGAGCGATTCAGGCTAGTTCGTGGGGAGTATGCCTTGATATGGCCTGACCCTGAGACGGGCGGGTATGGTGAAGGCGTCATTGATATTGCGCCTGAATGTGTCCGCTTCTTTTGTGAGAAATACGGCAAGGTGCTGAAGGCCTCGAGGCAAGAGGTGGCGCCGCCGCGCGATGAGCCTGAACCTGCATGACGTGATCGTCGTCGGTGCCGGGCCGGGCGGTTCGGCGGCGGCGCACTATCTGGCCCGCGCCGGGCTGGACGTGCTGCTGCTGGATAAGTCGGACTTCCCCCGCGATAAGACCTGCGGCGACGCGCTCTCCCCCGCGGCCGTTCACATTCTCGACGATATGGGCGCCCTGCCCGGGGTGCTGGCCGGCGGCGCCTACCGCGTCAACGGAATGGAGTTCTACGCGCCCGACGGCGGCCGGCTGGTGGAGATGCTGCCGCCCCACCCACCCTTTCCCCAACATGCACTCGTGGCCCGCCGCTTGATGCTGGACGATCTGATCTGCCGCCAGGCGGCGGCGGCCGGGGCCAGATTCGAGGGCCACGTGCGGGTGACCGGGGTGGAGGGGGACCCCGGCGCGCTGACCGTGACCGGCGCGCGGGCCGGGCAGGCGCTGCGCTTCCGCGGCCGGCTGGTCGTGCTGGCGGTCGGGGCCGGGGCCGGGCTGTTGCAGGCAGTCGGGCTGCTGAAGGGCCAACCGGCCTACGCCCGCGCCGCTCGCGTCTACTTTCAGGGAGTGAAAGGCCTGCGCGATCTGATCCAGATCCGCTTCGACGGCCTGCCGCTGCCGGGCTACGGCTGGGTCTTCCCCCTCTCCGAGAGCAGCGCCAACGTGGGGGCGGGCTTCTATCGCCGCACCCGCGCCATGCCGGCCACCGCCGGGCAGATGCTGGAGGGCTTTCTGCAACACCCGCCGCTGCGGGAGATGCTCCGCGAGGCCGATGTCGAGGGGCCGGTGAAGGGCTTCCCGCTGCGCACCGACTTCAACCGCTCGCCGGTGATCGGGGAGGGCCTGCTGGCGGTGGGCGAGTCGGCCGGGCTGGTCAACCCCTTCACCGGGGAGGGCATTGACTACGCCCTGGAATCCGGGCAGATGGCAGCCCGCGCCGTCCAGCGCTGCTTCACCGGTCAAAGATCCCCGACACACCTGTCCCGGTGTCCTCCCGAAGGACACCGGGACAGGTGTTCGGGAGGGGGCGGCGATTTCTCAAAGCGAGCGCTGCGCCCCTACGAGCGGGCGATGCGCCGCCGCTTCCAGCGCACCTTCGTGCTCACCCACCTGCTGCGCGAGGTCTACATGAACCGCTGGCTGCTCAACCCACTGGTGCGCGCCGGCAACCGCTGGCCGGGGGTGGGCCGGGTATTGGTGGAAGTGTTACTGAGCTACAAGGACGCCGGGCAGGCGCTATCGCCCGGGGTCGTAGCGCGGGTGTTGTGGTGCGCGACGTTGGGGAGGCGGCACCCTGACCGGGGATCAGACTATGCCGGGTAGTCGCACAAGTCCGATTTGCCGTCGGGCTTCGCACCAGCGTTCTTCCTGTTACACACGCTGAAGCTCGGGCGCGGTATAAACATCCTTCAGCGCGACCAGCGGGCCGGTGACCTGCTCCCACAGCCGCCGCACCTGCAAGTTGTCGCTCACCACCCGCTCGGCGGCCGCCAGCAGTTCTACCACCATCTCGCGGCTGATCTTCACGTCCGCGCCGCTGAATAGCTCATCGGTGTGCTCCTGCAGCCGCACCAGCGTGGCCGCCGCCAGCAGCAGCGGTACCAGACAGAACTTGCGAATGCCGGTTTCGCCCACCGGCAGCGCCAGCACGTAATCAATCCCCTGCGACAGGCGCCGGTAGGCGTAAGTGAACATGGGCGAAATGCGCTCCATCCCGTCTTCCGGCCCCAGCGGCAGGAACTCCTGCGGAATGTAGTGCCGCCCCTCGCCGTGGTCGCGGAACACGTCCTTGATGATGTTGGTCAGTTGCAGCCCGGCCCCGAAGGCGGTCTCCAGCGTGCGCAGGTACAGCAGCCGCGGCCGGCTGATGCCGGGCGAGTACACCGCGATCAGCGAGGTAATCATCTCCCCCACAATCCCGGCCACCGAATAGCAATACTCGTCCAGCTCCTGCAGGCGCTGCAACGAGAGGTGATTGGCTTCGTCGTGGCTCTCCACCCACGCGATCATGCGCCGGGCCACCCGCGCCGCGTGCTCCACCACAATCGGCGCGTAGGTCGGCGGCAGTGAGTTGAGTGTGTCCATCACGTAGGGCGTCTCGCGCAGCACCTCCAGGTGAGCGGCGTCCTCCACTTCCTCTTGCGGGCTGAAGCGGGCGGCAAAGGCCTCCGCCAGCCCCCGATCCTCGGGATGCGTGACCACCTCGATCAAGTTCTCCAGTTCGCGCACGCGGCGCTCGCGGGACCAGCGGTAGGCGTCCTCGATGGTATCGGCGTTGCGCATCAACAAGTAGCCCACCGTCATGGCGTCCATCAAGGGCGCCGGCAACAGCGGAATGTTGAGCGCAAACGTGCGCGAGGCCTTAATCAACAAACTCATCAAACGCTCTTTGTCCAGAGTCATCCCTGTGCTCCTCCCCGGCGATGGTCGCCGCCGCGCGCAGAGTGTATCACGTTGAGCGCAATGGCGAAAGGCGCAGAGTCTACTCCGGTCCCATAGCCCTCGCCGGCCCGCTCGTGCTATAGTCACAGGAGTTGCCTATTTGAACCACTTCACCCCAAAAAGGCGAGGCTGGCGATGACTGCGAAGCTACGACTCCCTGCCCTCTTGCTGTTGCTGTGCGCCATGGGACGACCCCTGGCCCCGACCGGGGACCGGCTGGGAGGCCGCTCCGCGCGGGGCAGCGACCCGCCACCCCGTGCGGCCTTGCCCGCACCCCACGCGGTCTTCCTCGTGCGGGCCTTCGGGCTGCTGCCGGCGGGCGCCTGACCGGTCCGCTCCGCGAAGACCTGTCCGCCGCGCGCGGGATGCGCTATACTGCCGCCATGCGCAAACTCAGATTGATCCAGCTCGGCCTGGCCGGGCTGCTGCTGGCGCTGCTGCCGTTCTTTCTAGGGGCGATGGCCGGGCGACCGGCCCCTCCCCCCCCCCCCCCCCCCCCCCCCCCCCCCCCCCCCCCCCCAGCCCCCCCCCCCCCCCCACCCGATAATCGTCCCTGATACAAGGAAAGTAATAAAGGCAAGCACGCCGAGGCTAACGATAATAAAGA
>CAYZNA010000047.1:12603-15548 GCA_964478665.1 uncultured Anaerolineales bacterium | reverse complement strand
CGAACCACCGGCACCCCTTCTTCATCAAGAAGTATCTCGTACTGCACCACAAAGGCGCGCACCTGCCCGCGCTCGATCCAATGGCGCCGACGCATCCGGTCGTATATCGTTAGTGGGAATGTGTATTCCTTCTCAGCCATGGGAGCAACCGCGGCCTATCCAATTCGTTTCAACCCCGCTGGATACCGCTTCACCGCCAGTTCGGCGTATTTGTCTTTGTACGGCTGCCACTCTTGCTTATGTTTGTCGGCGACATCTCCGATGATCTTTGCCGGAATTCCAACCGCTATTTTACCATCGGGAATTTCGCCCCGAACCACCGCTCCCTCGGCGATAATGGCCCACTCGCCCACTACGGAGTAGTCGGTGAGGATGGCCCCCACCCCGATCACGGCGTTAGTCGCCGCGGATGCGCGCGCCCATGCCGATAAAGCAACCCTCGCCGATGGTCACGTCGCCCACTACGTCGGCGGTTTCGGGCACGAAACTGGTGGCCCCGATTTGGGGGCGTTTGCCCTCGAATTCGTAGATCGCCACTGTGTCCTTTCCCTCGCCCCCCGGCCAGGGGGAGCCTTCAATCCAGGCTTTCCAGGTCAGCCAGATCCTGTGACCGGCCGGCTGCCTTCTTGTTCTTGCGCAGGTTTTCCAGGTCAATGAAGTTCACCGGCGTTCCTTCAACGTCCACCTGAACCCGCGCCGCGTAGCAGTCGTCGAACTCTACGGCGGGGAGCGTGGTGAGCAGGTCAATCCGGCGGGGCGGGTAACCCAACTGAATGATCTGGTCGGGGACGAGAAAGTCGGATTCCTTCAGCCCCAGCGAACCCATGCCAAATTCCGCGAGCGCTCTGACGAGGCTGGCTGCGTTGGCCGGCGTCATCTCCACCCAAACGTCGAGGTCCTTGGTGTAGCGCGGATGCCCGTGGAATGCGACGGCGTAGCCGCCAACGACCAGATACCTAACTTGATTGCCGTTTAACGATTGTATAAACTCTCTGAAATCCTGGTTCACCACCGTACCTCCAGCGATGATATTCCTGCCGGATCTCTTCCAGAGCCGCGAGGCGGGCCTGATAGGGCTGCGACTGCCAGTAGGCGAAATCGCTCTTTTGCTCGCGGAGATTTACTTTGGTGACGACCTTCTGGATGCTCATGGGTCAGAGTCCCTCCGCCACCACCTCCGCCACGTCGCGCACCAGCATTTCGGGCGCGTCGGCTTTCGCCGCGTCGGTGAGCATGATCATGCAGAACGGGCAGCCGACGGTCAGCGTGCCGGCGCCGCTGGCTCTGGCCTCGCGGATGCGAGCGGCGTTTACCCGCTCCCAGCCGTGCTCCTCCTCCTTCCACATCTGCGCGCCGCCCGCCCCGCAGCAGAAGGATTGCATTCCGTGGCGCGGCAGTTCGGTGAGCCGGATTCCGGCGGCGGCCAGCGTTTGCCGGGGTGCGGCCACGATCCCGTTGTGGCGGCCCAGATAGCACGGGTCGTGGAACGCCACGCTGGTGGCGTCGGCCACGGAGTCCGCCCGTCCGGTTTTCAGGGGCAGCCGTCCCGCAGCCACCAGTTCGTTGATGTACTGGGTGTGATGGACGACTTCGTAATGGCCGCCGAACGCGCCGTATTCGTTGACCAGCGTGTGCAGGCAGTGCGGGCAGGTGGTGAGGATGCGCGTCTTTTTCTGGCCGATGACCTCGTTCAGCGTTTCCACGTTGGCCTTCGCCAGCTCGCTGAACAGGAACTCGTTCCCGGCGCGGCGGGCCGAGTCCCCGCTGCAGGCCTCCCGCTCCCCCAGCACGGCAAAGCGCACCCCGGCGCTGTTGAGGATGCGGGCCAGGTCGCGGGCGGTCTTTTGCGCGCGGGCGTCGGTGGCCGGGGCGCAGCCCACCCACCACAGAATCTCGAAGTCGGGCTGGCGGTCCACGGTGGGCACTTCCAACCCCTCCGCCCACGCCAGGCGCCGGTCCGGGCCGACGTTCCACGGGTTGACCGTGCGCTCCATGCCGCGGAAGGCGGTCTGGAACTGCTCCGGGAAGCTGTTGTCCATCAGCACCAGCGCGCGGCGGATGTCGAGGATGTCGCGCATCGGCTCGTTGCCCACCGGGCAGATATCGTTACAGGCGCCGCAGGCGGTGCAGGCCCAGACCGCCTCCGGGGTGATGGCGAATTCCAGCAGGGTCTGGCCGGAGGCCTCGCCGGCGGCCAGCCGCGCGCCTTCGTGATTGAGGAAATAGCGCTTGTTGATCTCCAGCGCCGCCGGGGAGAGCACCTTGCCGGTGTTGTAGGCCGGGCAGACTTCCTGACAGCGAAAACACATAATGCAGGCGTAGGCGTCCACCAGCGCGGTCCAAGGGAGGTCCTCCAGCCGGGTGGCGCCGAACTGCTCGATAGAGGGGTCGTCGAAGTTGAGCGCCTCCAGCGCGCCGGGCCGCCGCTGCGGTTTGAGCAGGAAGTTGATGGGGGCGAAGAACAGGTGGATGTGTTTGGAGTACAGGAAATAGGGGAAGAAGGCCAGAATCAGCCCGAGGGCGGCCCACCACGAAATATGCTGCCAGAGGGTGAGGGCGGTCGGGCTGAGGCCGTGCCACAGGCCGGAGAGGGCGGAGGCAAATGGACGCCACCGGTCCGCGCCCTGCTGTGCCAGATGGAACGACTGGCCGAGGAAACGGAAGCCGACGTGCAGCAGGATGAAGCTGCCCACAATGGCCGAGTCGCGGCGGATGCCGGCGCGGGCTTTCGGGTGCAGCAGGGTGGTATCCCGCGTGGCAAGGGCCGGGGTGCGGAGCACAAAGCGGCGGAGGACGAGAGCCGTCATTCCCACCAGCACGCCCACGCTGAGAATGTCGGCCAGCAGCCGGTACACGTCTCCCACCGTCCCCTTGCCGAAGAACGTGAAGCTGGAGAAGAAGCCCTCCAGCCCATCGCCGATGTTGACCAACAAGTAGCAACTGAA
>CAYZNA010000047.1:3948-12593 GCA_964478665.1 uncultured Anaerolineales bacterium | reverse complement strand
GGGCCCGAGGCGGGCGCGAAACACCGTTCGTGGGGCGACGAAATTCAGGGCCGCGATCCAGACGCGGCGGGGCCGGCCCTCCAGTTTGAACTCGCCCGCCCCCCGGCGGATGATGCGCTGGAGGCGGATGACGGTGAGAACGACCGAGTATGCGGCGGCGAGGGCGAACAGGGTGAAGAGGGCCTTTTCAGGCAGGGTGAGCATATTCCTCCGGGGACAAAAAAAACCCTGCTCAATCTGCGGGTGAGCAAGGGCGGTGTTGAGTGGGTTATGGGTCAATAAGCTCCGGCAGTCCGGCGACGAGCGGCAGGCCGGACTCGAGTCTGGGAGGGGGGCAACCGGCAGGGACCATCGAACTCCAGCAACGGGCGCGCGAACGCCGTGACGGGCGGAGTTTACCATACCGGCAGGGTTCGGGCAAACGGTTTAGAGTGCGGAGGTGTTGCGCCCGGCTGTTCGAGAAGAAAGAATCGGCGTACAATAGCGCCATGCCCGACAACCCCTACACCCATCGCGGCCCGGTGACGGGCGAGGATTTCTACGGGCGCGAGAAGGAATTTGCCCGCCTCCTGCAACTGCTCGGCACGCGCCCGCCGCAGTCCGTCGCCGTCTACGGGCCGGAGCGCATCGGCAAGTCCTCGCTCCTGCGCGAACTGTGCGAGGCGCGCGGCCCGGCCCGCCTGCCGCACCTGACGTTCGTTTACGTGGATGCGCAAGGGGCCTACGACCGCGCCGCTTTCTTCCGCGCGGCGACGGGCAAGGCCGCCGAAGACTACCGGTCATTCGACGATTGGCTGGACGAGCAGCCGCAGCCGGTCGTCCTGTGCCTCGACGAATTCGGCAAGGCATTGGCGAACGAGGATTTCGAGGACGACTTCTTCGACTTCCTCCGCAGCAAGGCCAACTCCGGCCGTCTCGCGCTCGTCACCTCGACGCTGACTCCCCTGTCCGAATTGAAGGTGCCGAGCGGCGCGGAAGTCTCCCGCTTCTTCAACATTTTTACCCCCCTGCCCCTCGGCCCGCTGGCCGAACCCGAGGCGCGCCAGTTGGCGGCCGAGCCGGCCGCCCGCGCCGGGCAGCCCTTCGCGGCGAACGAAGTCGAACGCGCGCTGGCGCTTTCCGAACGCCGCCCGTTCCACCTGCAAGTCTTCTGCGAAGTCCTCTTCGAGGCCAAACGCGCCGGGGACGGCCGCGCCCTGCCGGCGGCTGAGGCCGAATACCGGCGGCAACTCGAAACCGCGCGCTCGCCGCACGGTGCCCGCCCGCCCGGAGCGGAGGCTGCGCCAACCGCGCAGCCCGCCCGCCCCGCGCCCCGGTTTGACTGGGAAGCCGCTGCCGGCCTGATGTTGTTCCTCGCCAGCGTAAGCGCAGTGATATGGGCGCTGAGTTTGAACTTGCTGTTCGCCTGGGGAATGTTCATCTTCACCGGGCTCGGCCTGGGGCTTCTCACGTTTTACAGGTTGTTGCGGAGATAGTCTGTGACACGTCGCAAGGCCGCTCCGCTCCCGCCCAGTGACCAGCCGCTCACCGTTTCGGTCAAAGTTCCGGCGCCTGTCTCTGTGCGACTGGTTACCGAGCCTTCACGGCCAGCGTCTTTCCGTGACCTTCTCGACAAATTCACCCACTGGAGCGTTCTGGGATCTATCTCGGTCATTCTATCCCTGCTGGCCGTGTGGTTATTCCTCCTGCAACGCGATCATTTTACGCTGACCTGCAGTCCCAGTCTCACTGGCGCACTTTCTCACCCGCGCTATCTCTCGGTCGGAGACGTAGGCCGGATTGACCTCACGCTCGCCAACCAGAGCACTCAACCGATCACCGTGACCGCCGTGATTTCAATGACCGCGCCGTTACAGACGCAGACCGAAACCGGCATGAGCACGAGCGTGACGCTCGCCGACCTTGCGCCCGGCGCGGGCCAGAGCATGCAGGCGCGGCTGCGCCTCAACGCGCCGCCCGTGCCGATGGCCGGCGGCCAAATCTCTTTCGATGTCTGGACGCGGGCGAACGGCGTGCCTGCGCAATGTCAAGCAGCCGACGCGGCCGGCCAACCGAAAACGTCCTTCGTCATACAACGCAATCCCATCCCCGCGGTCGAGAGCGCGTTCAACTGGTTCCGCCTCACGCCGCTGGCCCTGTTCGGCGCAGCGTTGTGGAGCCTGTTCAGGAAGGGGACGCCCCTTGAATAATCACCTCGCTCCCCCCTCTCCCGAAACGTGCAGTTCCGTTTCGGGAGAGGGGGGCCGGGGGGGTGAGGTATGACCCGCGCCGAATTCCTCGCCGCCGCACGCCAGAAGTTCATTGACGAACACCTCCGCCCGCCCGGCTGGATCGCGCGCCTCCCCGCCTGGCTCCAGCCCTATCCCCTGATTCTCTACTGGACCTTCTTCCGCCCCAGCGCCATTCGCCTGTACCTCCAACGCCTCGCGCCCGAACTCGACGGCACAGAAGGAGACCGCGACCGCCTGCGCGCCTTCCGCAAGAAGCCGGCCCTGCGCCGCTTTCTGTTTCCGGCGCTCGTCGTCACCATCGCCACGCCTTTTCTGGTAACAACCCTCACCGGTCTGGTGACAAACGCGCTCGGCTTTGAGTTCGACTGGGGCGGGAGCCTCGCCAACGTCGCGGTCGGCGTCGCGGTCGGCGTCGCGGGCGGTGTCGGCGCGATCGCGGGCGCTCTCCGTCTGCCTTTCTTTGCCCTCGGATTGCCGGCCGCCGCGCGGGGAAGCATCCGGCAAACGCCTATCGGCTGGGACGAGTTGCCGGTGCTGCCCCAACCCGGCCTGGCCCGGCGGCTGGCGCGGCTGACGCAGGAGAACCTCGCCCTCGGCCTGCGCGAGGCCGCATTTGTCGCCCGGCATCCTTTTGCGCGCTGGGCAACACGGCGAGGGTTGAGCGATTTTCTCCAACGCCGCCCGGAGGCCTTTTTCCCGGCGCTGCTGCAACTCCTCAGCGAGCCTCTGCCCTACGTCGAGCCTGTTGCGGCTGTGGATATAGATGTCCGCCGCCGCGAGGCGGACCCATATTTCTCGGCCAAACTCGTGCTGGCCGAACTGGGCGGCGCGCGGATGGTCTCTGACCCCGGGCGTCTGGCTCGTGCCTTGACGGCGCCGCTGCGCGGGAAGGTTCCGCCGGATATGGCCGCCGTCGCGCGCGGGTTGTACGAACTGCTTGAAGTGGTTGACCCGCTGGAGCCGAGGCGGCGCAGGCAGTTCGACCCTGAGACTTTGCTGGAGCCTCTCTCTCGCCCCGGCCTGCGCCGGCTGCCCGGCGGCGAGGAGTTTTATCAATCGTATCGGACGATTTTTGAGTGGCTTGAGATAGATGGAGGAGAACTTCCAGCGGATGACTTAAGCCGCTCCGCGAAAGCGGATAGGCCGCGTCCATCCGCTTTTCCGTTTCCCATCCGCTGGAAGTCAATCCGCGCCCTCTCCCGCGCCGGAATCTCCAATCTCCAATCTCTAATCTCTACTCCTTCCGCCATCGAGTTCCCCCTCCGCCCCGACCTCCTCGCCCTCTTCCGCCGCCTCCGAGAAGTGAGCGAATCGGTTGCCGCGTATCAGGCAACGACGAGCGAACTGGCGAAACGCGATCACCTCGTCCGCGCCCAACGCGGGCTGGACGCCGTGCGCGAGGCGGCGAAAGAAGCGCCTCAACCGGACGAGGGACTGTTCACGCAGATCGCGGACGGGTGGCGCGACATCATCTCCGGGGAGCAGGAGCGCGTTGCCACCCCCATCGTCGTGGCGCTCCTTGACAACTTTTACGTCGCCGGGCCGCCGCTCACGCCGGAGGCCGGCCGCCTGTTCGTCGGGCGGGCGGAAGTCTTCCGGCAGATCGAGGAACTCTGGCGCAACCCGTATCAAAAGCAGGCCGTCGTCCTGCACGGCCAGCGGCGGATGGGCAAAACCTCCATCCTCAATCACCTGCAAAAGAGCCTCGGCCCGACCTACCTGCCGGTGATGGCCGACTTGCAGGGCATCAGCGCCGAACTGAAATCCGAGGCCGACCTGTGGGACGCGCTCATCCGCACAATGACCCGCGCCCTCTCCCGTGCCGGAATCTCCAATCTCCAATCTCCAATCTCTACTCCTTCCGCCAAATCACTCGACGCTTTCCTCGATTCCCTCGAAGACTCCCTCTCCCCCGACCGCTACCTCGTCCTCCTGCTCGACGAATTCGAGAAACTCGAACAGAAGATAGACGAGGGCGTTGTGACGCCGGCCTTCCTCGACTATCTGCGCTCGGCCATCCAGCACCGGCGGCAAGTGCTCGTCGTCCTCGCCGGGCACCACACACTGGAGGAGCGGCTGGCGAAATACTGGTCGCCGCTGATGGGTGTTGCCCGGCCCGTTCACGTCAGTTATCTCGACGAAGACGCGGCGGATCGCCTGATCACGAACCCGTGGGACGGCTTCCGGCTGAGTTACACGGCGGACGCCCTCGCCCGGCTGAAAAGCGCGACCGGCCTCCAGCCGATGCTGCTGCAGCAGGCGTGCAGCGCCGTGATTGAAGTGGTCAACGAGCGGCTGGCAAAATCCGGCGGCGAGGAATACCCGGAAGCAACGCTGGCCGAGGCCGAGGCCGCGCTCGACCGGCTGACGGCGCGGGAGTCCACCTACTATTTCGACGCCGTGTGGGATTGGCTGGCAGAGGCCGAACGCGCCGCGCTGGTGGCGCTGGCTCGCGCGCCAGGATCAGGGGAAGGATGGGCAGCACCGGGGGAGGTCGGCGGCGGGGTAGGTAGGGGAACCTACCCCTACCAGGCGATGCTCGACCGATTGGTAACGCGCGAGGTGCTGGCGCGAGACGCGGGCCGCTATCGCTGCCGGGTGGAACTGTTCAACCGGTGGATTGGAGCGCACAGGTAAGGCGAACGCGGATGTGGGGAATTAAGAGTGCTTCCTGCTCGCCCTGTTGCTGCCCTCCGCCGCCCCGGCCCGCGCCGCCGGCGACGAGCCGGGCGGAGGTGGTCGTGGACACGCCCAACTTGAGCCGGTGGACATTCCCTGCGTACCGGACCGGCGCCACTGCCCGGGGTGATGATGACCCACGGCTTCGGCCAGAGCTACGTGAACGTGGAAGCCCTGGCCCAGAACCTGGCGAAGAACTGCATGGTGGCGCTGGTCTTCAACTACTTCGGCCATGGCCGGGACCGGGAGATTGACACCAGGTTCGACTTCTACACCACCGGCGAGTGCGACCAGTTACCCAGTGTCATCACTGAGCTCAAGCGCGGGCCGACCTACACCGGCGGTGGCGCGAACGACCTGGACCTGGTGGACGACACCCGTCTGGGCATGCTGGGCGAGAGTCGGGGCGGCATCGCCATCTGGATGATGCTGGCCGACCCCGCTCACAGGAAAGCGTCTGCAGAGACGCTCCACGATCCAGTTTGATCTGATAAAAGGCGACCCACTGAGCAAAGCCATCAGAATGTTCGCCGTCATCCAGGCGTCCTTGCAGGTACAGGCCATAGAAGTCGGCCGAATTCAGCCGGTAACGGCGCTCAAACCGGCGCGTGATCACACCGGCGGCGCGCAGGTCGTCGAGAATCGGGATGATGGTAGTCTGGCCCACAGGGCGTGCCCTCATGTCGCAATTATAACATGGGTGGCAGGCGCGCGAACTGGCTGAGAACCGCCCCGTGGCGCTGGCTTTCAATTACCACGGCCAGGGCCGGGATAGGGGGGGGCGGAATGGTCGCCCGGCAAAAGATGAGCAGGTCAGCGGGCAGAAATCCGGACCCTTGCGGCCGCCGGGCCGACCTGCAGGAAGCCAATCACGTCGCGCAGCGCGGCCTGATAGCGGGCCAGCAGGTCGTCATCGGAGCGTTTGAAGCGCCGGATGGTCTGCAAGGCGCAGGCCTCGCAACCGCGCATGGCCCGGAAGCTATCGGTCTCGCACTCCATGCAGCCGTCCAGCCGGATCATCATCAGGGTGAAAGCCAGGCTCTCCGGGTGCGTCTCCGGCAGCAACGACACCCGCCGCACCAGTTCGCGCCACGCCCCACCGCGCAACTCACCCAACACCGGAATCACCTCCGGCGGAAACAGCAATTGATTGGCCGCGTACATAGCACCTCCCCCGAACGACACAGCACCGAGCCGCCTTCTCCGGCCGGCGCGGTCTCTCATTTGCGCACAGCCGCTCACGCACCCCGCGCCAGAAAAGTTGCGATCATTGTAGAAATCCTGATTCCGCAAGTCAAGGGACTCAGGTACCGTTCGGGTTATAAATCGGCTAGAAATCGGTTTTTGGGCGATAATCCACTTCGCCATGACCCGGTTGCGACGCCCGCTGCTCTCGCTGCTCTTGCTCTCTCTCTTGCTGATTGCAGCGGACCGGCCGTACATCTACCGCGTGCGCCCGGGCGACACCCTGAGCGAAATCGCCGCCCGCTTCGGGTTGACGCTGGAGGCGCTGCTGGCGGCCAACCCCATGCCCGATCCCGCCCTGCTCCACGCCGGGCAGCAACTCCGCATCCCCGGCCTGATCCGCGCCGGGCCGCTGCGCCCGGCCGGGACGACCGGCAGCCGCCTCGGGCTGGCAATGGCCGTGCCCGACCTGGCCGATCTGCGCCCGCTGGGCCTGGCCCACAGCCCCGGCTGGTACTACAACTGGGACCTGTGCCGCGCGCCCGGCTGCGTGCCCCTGGCGCGGGCGATGGAGACCCCACCCGCCTGCCCGCCCGTGCTGCTGGCGGGCAACGAACCCAACGCGCTGGAACCGTTCGGTGCGCCGCTCGCGCCGGGGGAGGCGGTGGCGCGGGTGCTGGCGTTGCGCCGGGCCTGCCCGGCCACCCGGCTGGCCGTGGGCGGGGTGAGCGCCGACGACTGGCGCCCGGCCGGCGGCTGGGGCAGCGGCGCCGGCTGGCTGCGGGCCTTTTTGCGGGAATACCGGGCGCAGGCTGGCCGCCCCTTTGATCAGGCGCTGGCCGTCCATTGCTACACTCAGCAGGACGCCGGCTATTGCATTGAGAAACTAAAGGAAATGCGCCGGCTGTACACCGGCCCGATGTGGTTGACCGAGTTCGGCGTGCTCAGCGGCGACCCGGTCCAGTTTGCCGCCGTGCTGCGCTCCGCTTGCGGCAAGTTTCAGTGGGTGGCGGCCTACACCAACCGCCAGCCGCACAGCGGTCAGGGATGGGAACTTGCCCAGGGGGTGGAGTTGATTGACGAGGCCGGGCAGCTCAAGCCGGCGGGGGAGGTGTATGCGAGAGGCTGTTGATCGCCGGCGCTCAAGCGGCCAGCAGTTTCAGATCGGTGAGGATGTGCTCGGGCACGATCGTTGCATCTGCCCCCGTATCCACCAGCGGATCGGGATCAGGGTTCCATCTGCGCCGGTGTCCACGATAGCCGAGAGCGGCCCGACCCGAGGGGCTTCGTCCAACTCGGCCAGGTATACCCCCATCCGTGGGGGAAAACAAAACCAGGCGCAGAGGCCGGGTGAGAGGGCATGGGGGCAGGTTACTTGCCCAACAAATACGCCAGCGCAGCCTCCACCCCGGGGTCGTGCTCCGGGGTGAAGTCCTCCCAGCGCGCCGGGGCGGAGATGTCCGGCACGATGCCGGTTTGCTCCCAGTCCAGCTCCGGGTGTTTCAACGGGCGAAAGCTCTCGCGGGCAATCCACACTACCGAGCCATCGGGCAGGTCGTAGCCCCACAGGGTTTCCACGTTGCCCGGGGTGGTTTCGCCCACCACCATTGCCCGGCCCACGTCTTGCAGCGCCCCGGCGAACACCTCGCCGTAGCTGACCGTGTTCACTCCCACCAGCACGGCCAGCGGCACGTTCTGCGAGCCGGCCACGTCGCGCCCCTTCACTTGCAGCGGGCGCGCGCCCTCCCGGCTGATGAAATTGCCCAGCGTGCCGCCGGTAAACAGCGCCAGCAGGTCGCGTAAGTCGGTGTCCACCCCGCCGTCGTTCTGCCGGTTGTCAAGAATCAGCCCGTCCAGCGGGCCGGCCTGGTTCATCTCGCGCAAAGCGGCCTCCACCTGGCCAGGGATGGTCAGGTCGGAGAAAGTGGGCACGAAAACGTAGCCAAAGCGCTTCCCCTCGCGCTGGTACACGCTGGAAATGATGGGGATGGCGCCGGTGATGCGGCGGCGCACCACGGGCACCTCCCGCGGCGGCTGGCCGGGGGTCTGGATGGTGAGCACCACGGTGGTGCCCTCCGGCCCGCGCACAATATCCCGCAGATCGCCGTACTGGTCCAGAATCGGCTGGCCGCCGGCGGCCAGCAGGCTGTCGTGGGCAGCCAGACCGGCAGCGCGGGCCGGGCTGCCCTCAAAGGTGAGAATAATCACCGCGCGATTCTTCTCCGGCACGGCCTGCACCAGAATGCCAACCCCCACGTAGTCGTTGTTCCCCTTCAGGGCGGCTTGCTCTTCGGCCACGGTCTCCGGTTCCTGAAACTGCGAGTGCTCGTCGCCCAGCTCGTCAATCAGTTGGCGCATGCTGTCGTAAAAGTCGGCGTCGCTCTGGCCGGCGGCGATGCGCGCGTGGTATTCCTGATGAAGAGCGTCCCAGTCGGCGCCGTTAAAATCCGGGTACAGGTACAGGTCATGGACCAGCTTCCACGTCTGCTCGAACACGTCGAGGTGCAGCGCGCTGTCCCCGAGGGCCGCGGTCGGGGAGGCGGAGGGGGT
>CAYZNA010000047.1:0-3865 GCA_964478665.1 uncultured Anaerolineales bacterium | reverse complement strand
CACGGCGCTCGGGGGCGGGGTCCGGGTGGGGACCAGGGAAGCGCTCAGGGGCGGGGTCCGGGTGGGGACCGGCGGCACGGCGCTCGGGGGCGGGGGCCGGCCGGGAATCGAGAAAATCGCCTGACAGGCCAGGGTGAAGAGCAGCAGCAGGGCGAAGGGCGCGCGCCGGGTCACGTCAGGACCTCCCGCAGGGCGCGGATGTGGGCCGGCGCCGTGCCGCAGCAGCCGCCAATCAGCCCCAGCCCCAGCTTCAGCCAGTCGCGGCCCAGGGCGGCATATTCCGCCGGGGCCACGTCGTCGGTCAGGGTCCAGCCCTGCACGTCATCGGTGTGGCCGACGTTGGCGTAGGCGCCCAGCGGCAGGCGGGTGGCAGCGCGCAGCTCCGCCAGCGGGCCGCCAATGCTGGCGCTGGGCGTGCAGTTGATCCCCAGCAGCGCCGGACCGAGCGGCTCCAGCGCACGGGCGGCGGCGGTCACCGTTTCGCCGGAGAACAGCCGGCCATCGCTGCGGCAGACAAAGCTGACCACAAAGGGCAGGCCGGTGGCGCGGGCGGCGCGGGCGGCGGCCTGGGCCTCACGAATGGTGTTCATGGTTTCGATGAGAATGAAGTCCACCCCGGCCGCCGCCAGGTTGCGGGCCATTTCGGCGTGTTCGCGCTCGCACGCGGCCTGCGGTGGGGCCAGTTCCGGGGAATAGCAGTCTTCCAGCGGGGCGAGGGAGCCGGCGACGAGGGTTGGAGATTTGAGATTGGAGATTGGACGCTTCGCGGGAGATTGGAGATTGGAGGTTTGAGATTGGAGATTTGAGATTTGAGATTTAAGGATGGCTTCGCGGGCGAGCTGCACGGCGAGGGCGGTGAGTTCGGCGGCGCGGTGGCCGAGGCCGGCGTGGGCCAGGTTGCGCCGGTGTGCCCGGAAGGTGTTGGCGGTGAGCACTTCGGCGCCGGCCGCGAGGTAGTCGGCGTGCACCTGGCGCAGCACCTCCGGGGCCTGCAGCAGGGCGCGGGCGCTCCACAGCGGCAGGCCGGTATCCACCCCCCGGCGGTTGAGTTCGGTGCCGGTGGCGCCGTCGAGCAGCAGCGGACGGGGGTCGAAGAGTCTTTGCAAAAAAGGCGGTTCCATCTATACTCCCCTTCGATGCCCGAACGCACCGAGCACGGCAAACAACGACACGAACAGGGTGACCGCCCCACATCGGCGGCCTCGCGAGATCGCGAGAACCCACAGGGAGTCTTTCGTGATCGCCTGACCGGCAATTGGATCTACGTTGGCGCGCAGGGACGAACACACGTCTTTACACCCGCTGGCGCTCATCATACCAGTTTTCGGACTACGCGGCGCGGCCGGCAGCGGAGGGTGCGATCGGGTCGTTGGATTCGGGTGGCACTGAGAGAACAGGGATAGGTAAAGAGCATGGCAAAGTTGATCTTTGAGACCGAAGAAGCCGGGGTTCGCCTGTTGGACTTCGAAATCTCCGAGGACGAACTCGCGGTTCTTGTGGCAGGCCTCGACTATCTGCTCCACCAACGGGATGACGGAAGACTGGAGCGGGCGTGTGGCGCGGCGCGAGACGAAGTGGAGGGATTACGCCACGACCTCTCCAGTGTGCTGGACACCGCCGAGCGAGAAATCCTCGCCCTTGAGTCCGTCGCGGCCGACTGATCACTGACCACTCAATGTCATTAAGTTAGCGCGCTGGAGTCAAGGCTTCAGCCGGAATTTGCCCGCCTAAAGGCTCGACTCCGGCCCTAACTAAACGACATTGACTGACCACTGATCACGCCGCCTCCAGCACCTCCCTGGCCCGCTTCACCAGTTTCCCGCGCTCCTCAGTGTTCAGGATCTTCTTGCGCACGCGGATGTTGAGCGGGGTAACTTCCAGCAATTCATCCTCAGTCAAATACTCAATGGCCTCATCGAGGCTCATCTTGCGCGGCGGCGACAGGCGCGCGTCAATATCGCGGTTGGAGGAGCGCATGTTGGTGAGGTGCTTCTTCCTGGCCACGTTCACCGGCAGGTCGCCGGGGCGCGGCTGCTGGCCGACCACCATTCCCTCGTACACCTCAACGCCCGGCTCAATGAACAGCACGCCGCGTTCCTCGGCGTTCTTCAGCCCGAAGGTGGTGGCGGCGCCGGCCTCCCAGGCCACAATGGAGCCGAGGGCCTTCTCTTCGATTTTGCCGGCCAGCGGCAGGTAGTCGTGGAACAGCGTGTTCATGATGCCGGTGCCCTGGGTGGCAGTGAGGAACTGGTAGCGGAAGCCGAGCAGGCCGCGCGTGGGCGCCAGATAGGTCAGGTACACCGAGCCGTCGCCGCCGTGGTGCATGGCGGTCATCTGGCCGCGTCGCCCGCCCAGCATCTCCACCACCGCGCCCATGTGCTCCTCGGCCACCTCGATGTGCACTTCCTCGAACGGCTCCAGCATCTCGCCGGCCTCGCCCTCGCGGAAGATCACCTCCGGGCGGGAAACCTGAAACTCGTAGCCTTCGCGGCGCATGGTCTCGATCAGGATGGCGAGGTGCAGCTCGCCGCGCCCGGAGACCACGAAGGTATCGGTGCTGTCGGTCTCCGCCACCCGCAGCGAGACGTTGTGGGTCAGCTCGTTGAACAGCCGTTCGCGCAGCTTGCGCGAGGTGCTCCACGTGCCCTCCCGGCCGGTAAAGGGCGAGGTGTTGACCCCGAAGGTCATGCGCACGGTGGGGGCCTCCACCCGGATGGGGGGCAGCGCCCGCGGCTGCTCGGCACCGGCGATGGTCTCGCCAATGCCCACCCCCTCGATGCCGGCAAGGGCCACGATTTCGCCGGCGCCGGCGCTTTCCACCTCCACCCGCTGCAGGCCTTGATGGATGTACAGATAGCGCACCCGGCCGGGCGTCACCTGCCCGTGGACGTCAATCCGCGCCACCGGCTGCCCCACCCGCATCTGCCCGGAGAACACCCGCCCGACGGCAATCACGCCTTTGTAGTCATCGTAGCCCAGGGTGGTGACCAGCATTTGCAGCGGGGCCTGCGGGTCCACGGCCGGGGCGGGAATGTGCCGCAGGATGGCGTCAAAGAGCGGCTGGAGGTTGGGGCCGAGGGTCGGGGTGAGGCCGGCCTGCCCGGTCAGGGCATTGGTGTACACGATGGGGAAATCGGCCTGCTCGTCGGTGGCGCCCAGCTCGATGAACAGGTCGAAGGTGCGGTTGGCGGCGTCGGCCGGATTGGCGTTTTTGCGGTCCACTTTGTTGATGACCACAATCGCCCGGTGGCCCATCTCTAACGCCTTGCGCAGCACAAAGCGAGTCTGCGGCATGGGGCCTTCGGCGGCGTCCACCAGCAGCAACACGCCGTCCACCATGTTCATCACCCGTTCGACTTCCCCGCCAAAGTCGGCGTGGCCGGGGGTGTCCACAATGTTGATGCGGATGGTCTGGCCGCTGGCCGGGTCGGGCACGGTGATGGCGGTGTTCTTGGCAAGGATGGTGATGCCGCGCTCGCGCTCGAGGTCGTTGGAATCCATCACCCGCTCGGCCACCTGCTGATTCTCGCGGAAGGTGTGCGCCTGGCGCAGCAGGCCGTCCACCAGCGTGGTTTTGCCGTGGTCAACGTGCGCAATGATGGCGATGTTGCGTAGGTTGTTTCTGATTTGTTGCATAGGTCTCAACAGCACACAAAGACCCCGGCCAGCGTACAGGCCGAGGTCTGATATTCGGCGAACATGGGCCGCCGCACCTGCTAGCGACGGCCTGAATCATACCACGAGGCGCGGGCGTTGGGAAGCCCCCGCCGTTCTGGCACGGCCGCCCTTGCGTTCCCTGGGAAAAGCCGTTACAATTGCTCGCTATTGCAAACAGATGCAATAATGGCCTGCCGGAGAGTCCCCC
>CAYZNA010000046.1:14659-15774 GCA_964478665.1 uncultured Anaerolineales bacterium | reverse complement strand
CGGGCTGCCACATTACACCGCCGTCACCGACCGGGTGTGCTTTGTGGAGTTGATCACCAACACAAGCACCGATACGGTAAAGTACAGCATCCTCGGTGTGCAGGCTACCAACCTGTCCGGCGGGCAGGGAGTGTTCCAGACCTCGTGGCGCGGCGACCTGAGCATCTGCCCCGGCTGCAAGGGCCCCAACAACGGCCCGTGGGAAGACGGGTTATTTCTGCCCGCGCCGGGGACGTATTCGCTCAGCTTGAGCATCTGCTATTCCAGCGTAGACATCTGTCAGGGCGCCAGCGGGGAGTGGGAAACCCTGGCCGGCGGCATTCGGGTGGTGGCCGATCCGGCGCCGTGAGGCCGGGAACCCGCGCCATGCGTCGCCGCCGGCTCCCCCCGACGCGAACCGCGCTACTGTGGCTCTGGCTCTCGCTGCTGGCCGGGGCCGGCGTGGCCCTGTTGCTGTACTGGCAGATGGAGCCGGGCAAAGCGGGTGACGCCGCCCGCACGCCGGCCACGCTCCCCGGCGCGCGGGCGGCAGTTTCCACCCGGTCGCGTCCCGCACCGGGCGCCCCGTCCCCGGCCGCGCCGGCGCGCGCGATCATAGGCATACATCTTGCAGCCATCCCCGGCAACCCGGGACCGGTGCTGGAGCGCGCTGGCGCCCTGGGCGTGGGCTGGATCGGGCTGGATTTTGATTGGGGCAACTGGCAGTATTTTGAGACCGGCCCCGAAGATTGGAGCGGCCCGGACCGGGTGATGGCTGCCGCTCAGGCGCGCGGCCTGCGGGTGCTGATCCGGCTGCACGGCGCCCCGTCGTGGAGCAACGCCGCCCGCTCCCCGCACGCCCCGCCGGACGACCCGGCCCGCTTTGCCGCCTTTGCCGCGAAGCTGGCCGCCCGCTACCCCGGGATTCTGGCGGCGCTGGAGGTGTGGCCCCACCCCGACCTGCCCGCCAGGTGGGCGGCGCCAGGCGGCCCCTCGCCGGAGGCGTACGGGCAACTGCTGGCGCAGACCGCACAGGCGGTCCACACCGCCGCGCCGGGCGTGCTGGTAATCAGCGGGGCGCTGGCCCCCGATACCTTCGGCAATCGGGGGCAGGCTGGCCTGCCGGCGGAGGAGCA
>CAYZNA010000046.1:0-14649 GCA_964478665.1 uncultured Anaerolineales bacterium | reverse complement strand
AGGGCGGGCCCCGATTGCCTGGGCGTGGAGAGTCTGGGCCAGCCGGGGGAGACGCTGGAGGGGCTGCGGGCGCGCCTGACGGCCTACAGCCGCCTGGGGGCGGTGTGCCTGACCGCGCTGGGGTACCCGGCCGGGCTGGCAGGTCAAACCCCGGTCGGGCTGGAGTGGAGCGGCCGGGTAACGGAAGCGGCTCAGGGCGAGGCGCTGGCCGCCGCGCTGTCGGCCCTGGCAGGGCAGGAATGGCCGCCGCTGCGGCTGATCCTGCTGTGGAATCTGGACTATGCGCCGGCCGGCGGCGATCCGACCGATCCGGCGGCGCCGTATAGCCTGCTCAACCTGGCTGGTGAACCGCGCGAGGCCTACCGGCGCATGCAGGCGCTGTTGAATCCCTGATAGCTGGACATCCGGGGCAGGATAGCACCCCGAAAAACGCAGGAGAGACTGATGACAAATCGAAAACTTACCCGAACACAGTGGGTATTCCTGGCCGGCTGGGGGGCCGTGACTCTGTGCGTGGGATTGGGCACCTTTGCAGCAATCTTGTGGGCCACCGGGGCCTTTGACTCGTTGCGCGCCGCCGGCACGACCACCCCCACCGAGACTACCACCCCGGCCACCGCACCCGGGCAGCTACCGCCGCCCACGCTGATGCCGACCACAGTCGCGGCCACACAGCCGGAGGCGGATACCTGCGGCTATCCGCCCCTGCCCGCTTCCGGTTTCCTGTACGGCATCCAGATGAATCCCTTCATCAGCGACAACAGTTACTTCATGGGGATAGCCAACAATCTAAAGATGTCGTGGATCAAGGCCCAGATCCGCTGGGCAGACCTTGAGCTAACCCGGGGCGACTTCAACTGGGGTGCGCTGGACAACGTGCTGAACACCGCCTGCGAGAAGAAGCTACGTGTGCTGCTCTCGATTGTGACTGCCCCGGCGTGGACCCAGGCGAAGCCCCCCGCGGGCGTGGCCCCGCCCGATGATCACCAGCTTTACGCCGGGATGGTTGCCAGTATCATCCGGCGCTATCCGGGCCAGGTCGGCGCGGTGGAGGTGTGGAACGAACAAAACCTGGAGCGCGAGTGGGATACCCCGGAGGGAATCAGCCCGGAAGCCTATTTACGGCTGCTACAGGCAACTTACGCCGCCGTCAAGGACGCCGACCCCAACGTGATGGTGATCTCGGGCGCGCTTTCGCCGACCGGGATCAACTGCACTTCCTCGTTCCCGCAGTGCGCGCCCGGCCCCCGCGTGGTGGTGATGGACGACGCCAGGTATTTGAGCCAGTTTGTGGCCCTCGGCGGGTTGAACTACGCCGACTGCGTGGGGACGCACTCTAACGGCACCAACTTGCCGCCGGAAGCGGACGGGGCCAACCCGCCGCCGAAGGATGGCTACACCTTCACCGGCCCGTGGGATAACCCGCACTACTCGTGGGCGCTGGCCTCGCAGGTGAATACGTACTGGAAGATTGTGGGCGGCCAGAAGCAGCTGTGCGTGACCGAGTTCGGCTACGCCTCGCCGGTGGACGGCAAGTTCGCACCCAACTTTGGCTTTGCCGCCGACGTGACCGAGCAACAACAGGGTGAGTATCTGGTGCGGGCCTTCCAGTGGATGCAAAGCTCGGGCAAGGTGACCGGGGCGTGGCTGTTCAATCTGGACTACGGCCCCAAGGGCGGCGACCCGGCGGAAGATAACAACGTGATCTTCTCGCTGCTGTACCGCGACGGCACTCCGCGCCCGGCGTTCAGCGCCATAGGTGACATGGCAAAACCGTAGCCCGGTGCGGGAGCTGCCCATCTTTCAACGCACATCTTTCAACGCGAATGAAGCGAATGGGCGAACACTTGCACCGCACGCAAGTGTTCGCCCATTCGTGGCGTTCGCGTTCAGAGTTCTGCCCCCTGTCGCCCTCGCCCTCGCTGCCTGCCGCGCGACCGTAGCGGTCCCGGCCCCGCCCACCGCTCCCTTGCCGGCGATCGCCCCCTACAGGCTGGCCTCGCCCGAATACGGGATACAGGCCTTTCTGTGGTGGCACGTGGACACCACCGGCGAACGGGACCTGCGACGGGTCAGTGAGCTGGGTTTCGGCTGGGTCAAGCAGGTCTTCGCCTGGCGTGATCTGGAGGGCGGGGGTAAGGGTCAGTTCGATTGGTATCGGGCCGATCGGATCGTATCGCTGGCCGAGGCCGCCGGGCTGAGCCTGCTGGTCCGGCTGGACCACCAGCCGTATTGGGCGCAGGACCCGGCGGTGGAGGAGTGGCTGCCGGACGCCCCCCCGGCGGACTCGCAGGACTTCGGCGATTATTGTTATGCCCTGGCCAGTCGCTATCGCGGCCGCATCCGCGCCTACGAGGTGTGGAACGAGCCAAACCTGGCCCGCGACTGGGGAAACCAGCCGCCCGACCCGGCGGCGTACACCGCGCTGCTCAAGGCCTGCTATCTGGGCATTAAGCGCGGCGACCGGGAGGCGCTGGTAATCAGCGCCGGGCTGGCCCCCACCGGCACCTACGACGAGACCGCCATGCCAGACATGCTGTTCTATCAGGGCATGTACGAGGCTGGCGCCGCGCCCTACTTCGATCTGCTCGGCGCCCACGCCCCCGGCTACATGAACCCGCCCGAACGCGACCCGGCAGAAGTGGAGGCCGATCCGGCCCTCGGGTACCGCTGGCTGACCTTCCGCCACGTGGAGGACATTCGCCGGCTGATGATTGCCAGCGGCGACGCCGGCAAGCAAATCGCCATCACCGAGATGGGCTGGACCAGCGACCCGACCAACCCGGCCTACGCCTGGTACGCTGTCCCGGAGGCAACAAAGGCCGACTACCTTGTGCGGGCCTACACCTACGCCCGCCAGCAATGGTCGCCGTGGATCGTGCTGATGAGCAGTGTGTACATCGCCGACCCGGACTGGACGCCCGCCAACGAGCAATACTACTGGGCCATCACCCGCCCGGACGGGGCGCTGCTGCCGGGGTATGAGGCGTTGAGGGGGATGGGGAAGTAGTTTCCCGGCGGGCGTTCTCTCCGCTATAATTCGATAGCCATGCCGAAAGTAAGAGAGCCTGCCTCCACTGTTACTTATGCGCGCCCCAGGAGGGCCACCCCATCGCCGCTTTCCAGCCTGAAAGCCAGAAAACTAATCGCCTTTGGCTGGTACGGGGGTAAGTTCTCCCATCTGGGCTGGCTACTGCCGTTGCTACCTGCCTGTCACCATTACTGTGAACCCTTCGCCGGGTCGGCGGCTGCGCTGCTCAATCGCCCGCCCTCGCCGGTAGAAACGTACAACGATCTGGACGGCGAGGTGGTGAACTTTTTTCGCGTGTTGCGCCTCACCCCGTTCTCGCGCGAGGAGTTTGCTATTGCCTGCCAGATGGACCCGGCGCTGGAGCCGCTCGAGCGCGCCCGCCGCTTCTTCGTGCGCGCCCGGCAAGTGCGCACCGGATTGGCACAGACAGCCAGTCTCGGTCGTTGGGCCAATTGCAAAAACACCAGCCGGGCCGGGATGAGCGGCGTGATCAGCCGCTGGCTGGGCAGCATCGAGGACCTGCCGGAGATCGCCGAACGATTGCTGCGTGTGCAAATTGAAAACCGCCCGGCTATTGAAGTGATTCGGCTCTACGATTCCCCTGAAACGTTGTTTTACTGCGATCCCCCCTACCTCCACGACACACGCGGCGACAACAATGCCTACGGCCACGAGATGACTGACGAACAGCACGCGGAACTCGCCGGAGTTCTCAACTCAGTGGCAGGCATGGTCGCTATCTCGAACTACCAGAGCGCCCTGATGGACAGTCTGTATCCCGCGCCGCGCTGGACGAAGAGCGTCAGCCAGGACCGCACGATTCACTCCACCAAAGACACACGCACCGAAGTGCTATGGACCAACTACAACCCCCGCGAACTGCGCCCGGCAGAGCCGCTACGATTGCTGGAAAGCGACTGACCATGGGCCGGCCGGCTGAGATCCTCGACCGCCTGCTGGCGCGCGCGCTTAAGAGCCCTTCCAAATCGGTGGTGCGAGACGAACAGATACGCGCCAGAGTTGAGTACGTTTGCCGCTGCATTCAGAACCGGGCCGGGGCGCGGCTGCTGATGGCCTGCCTGCTGGCGAAACTGGACCGCCCCGAAATTGACCTGCGAAAGCCGTACACGGAGATTGGAGATGATGACGCCTTCTCCGGGCGCGCCTACGACGAAGGGTTCGTCACGCACTTCATCAACACGCACCGCCTGCCCTGCAACCCCACCACTGCCTTTCTGACTCCCGCCTTGCGCAACATAGACCAGGCGCTCACCACAGACATCGAGATTGTGGGCCGGCCGCGCAAACTGTACATTGACACTCTGCAACTGCTGGACGATGTGTACGCCGGGCGCGTGTCCGCCAGAGACCTGCTGACCGAGGTCATCCGCGTGCTGGTTATCGTGCGGGAAGAGAAGACCAATCGAATGGCTACTCTGCTGGCAGGCCTGCGACACTCAGACGAGGAACTGCCCCTTTCATCCGAAGGCGTCGTCAAACTGATCAACCAGCACCTCCAGTGCAAGAACTCCAGTCGTCTGCCCGTATTGATCGTGGCTGCTGCCTATCAGGCCGCGGCACACAGACTGGGGGAGCGCGCGCTGCCGCTCCAATCCCACAACGCCGCCGACCTGCAGACCGGCTCTGTGGGAGACGTTGAAGTTTGCTTGACAGACGATGATCGGGTCGTGACCGTTTACGAAATGAAGATGAAGCGCGTGGCAATTGACGATATTGACCGTGCCCTTCAAAAAATCACTGCGGCAACCTTCCGCATCCAGAACTACATTTTTATCACAACGGACGTGATTGACGAAGCAGTGAGCGTCTATGCGGCGGAGGCTTACGAAAACACTGGCGGAACCGAGATCGCGATTCTGGATTGTATCGGTTTCTTGCGGCACTTCCTGCACCTGTTCCACCGGCTGCGGACCGACTTCCTCAACGCCTATCAGTCTCTTGTGTTGGCTGAGCCGGATAGCGCCGTCAGCCAACCACTCAAGGAAGCCTTTCTGACTTTGCGGCAGGCAGCAGAAGCAGACGAATGACCCCCCTCCCTCCTCCTCGCCCTCTCCTTTTACCTGCACATGCTCGCCACCCTCGCCTGGCTGGGCGCGGTGTACATCGCCGACCCGGACTGGACGCCCGCCAACGAGCAATACTACTGGGCCATCACCCGCCCGGACGGGGGGTTGTTGCCCGCGTATGAGGCGCTGAAGGAGGCGGAGAAATGAGACAGATTCTCCGCTATAATTCTGCGCGCCACAGGGTGCAAGGGTGAATTCCAATGGCCAGACGCCCTCCGAAAAAGATCCTTGACGCCATCGCCTCCGGCGACTACGACCTGACCCTGCACGCAGCGGAAGAGATGGCGGAGGACTATCTGGACATCTATGACATCGAGTCGGCGATATTCGGCGGCGAGCTGGTGAAAACAGAAATAGACGATCCTCGCGGGACACGGTGCACTATCCACGGCCTCAGCGCCGACAAGAAAAGAATGGTTGGAGTAGTCGGCAGAATCAAAGAGACCGGTGTCTTCCTGATCATAACGGCCTACGAAGTGAGCTGAAAGCAAGGTAGAGAAGAGATGTACGGTTACTCGTGTGAATACTGCAGCGGCATCGTTCGAGAGAAGCTCGTCAGCCGGGAGGCGTTCAGACACAGCGACGGGTTTGTCATCCTGGAAAACGTCCCCGTCGGCGTATGTGAAACATGCGGCGCTCGCTACTACCACGCCAACCTGCTGCGGCGGGTAGCAGAAGTGGCCACTGGCACTGTCAGGGTCGAGAAGATGGAGCCAGTTCCGGTGGCCTCTTTCGCCTGATCAGAGGATCCTCCTCCCCTCTCTTCACCCTCTTGTCTCCCCCTGCCCTCCTCCTCACCCTCTCCTTCTGGCTGCACATGGTCGCCACCATCGTCTGGCTGGGTGGCCTGTTTTTGATGGGGCTGGTCGTGTGGCCGGGCGCGCACCTGACCCTCGGGGGCGGCCCGGAACTTCGCCGCCTGATCCGCGCTCTGCAGCGGCGGCTGAACCCGCTGGCGTGGTTCAGTCTGGCCGTGCTCACCGCCACCGGACTGGTGCAACTCACGGCCAACAAAAACTACAACGGCCTGCTCAACATCACCAACACGTGGACGCTGGCCATCCTGCTCAAACATCTGTTCGTGATGGCGATGTTCGCCGTGGGCGCGTACCAGCAGATGGCGCTCACCCCGGCGCTGGAGCGCGGCGCGGCGCGGCAGGCCGCCGGGCGCGACTTCCCCGAGGCCGCCCGGCTGTATCGGCGCGAACTGGCGCTCATCCGCCTCAACCTCGCCCTCGGCCTGCTGGTGCTGCTGCTGACCGCAGTAGCACGCGCACTCGGATAATTGAAACACACGGCTCTTCCGGTAAGGATGGCCGGCGCAACCCCCTGTCGGGGTGGCCCCGGGTCCGCCCACAGGTCCTGATGATGCTCGAGATAGACGGCTCCCTGGGCGAAGGCGGCGGGCAGGTGCTGCGCACTGCCCTCACACTTTCAGCCCTCACCGGCCAGGCCTTTCACCTGTTCAACATCCGCGCCGGGCGCAAGAAGCCCGGCCTCGCTCCGCAGCATCTCACTGCCGTGCGGGCCGCGGCAGCGGTGTGCGCGGCAACCGTCCGGGGCGCCGAGGAACGATCCGGGGAACTGTGGTTTGAGCCGGGCAGGGAACCCTGTCCCGGCGAGTACACCTTTGACGTGCGGGAAGCGGCCCGCAGCGGCGGCAGCGCCGGGGCGGTCGGGCTGATCTTCCAGACCATCCTGTTGCCGCTGCTGGCGGCGGAGGGGGGCAGCCGGGTGGTGCTGCGCGGCGGCACCCACGTCCCGTTCAGCCCCTCTTTCCACTATCTGCGCGAGGTGTACCTGCCGGCGCTGAAACAGATGGGTGCCCTGGCTGAGGTACAATTGAACGCCTGGGGATTCTACCCGGTAGGCGGCGGGGAGATGGTAGCGGTGGTTCAAGGAAGAAGGAAGGAGGAAGAAGAAAGGCTGATGCTGGAACGGCCTTTCAATGTGACCGGACGCGGGGAACTGGTGTCGGTGCGGGGGGTGGCTGTGGCGTGCAACCTGCCCGCCCACATCCCGCAACGGATCAGCGGGCGGGCGCGCAACCTGCTGCGGGGCATCCGTGCCGAGGTGCGGCCGGAGCGAGTGCGCGGCGCCGGGCCGGGGGCCGGGCTCTTCCTCAGCGCGCGCTATGCCCACGTCACCGCCGGCTTTGATTCGTTGGGCAAGCTGGGCAAGCCCTCCGAGCAGGTGGCCGACGAGGCCTGTCTGGACCTGCTGGCTTTTCACAGCCACAGCGAGGCAGCCGTTGACATGCACCTGGCCGACCAGCTCTTGCTGCCCTGTGCGCTGGCCCCGGGCCAGTCGGAGTACTCCACCTGTCGGGTGACGCAGCACCTGCTCACCAACGCAGAGATCATCCGCCGCTTTTTGCCGGTCAGGATCGAGATTGTTGGTGAAGAGGGAAGCGCCGGACAAGCTATAATTGAGAGTTGATGGGATGTAATCATGTCAACTCTTCTCGAAGCCACCCCTGAGACAACGCCCCGCCCGGACACAATCTCACCGGAGGTCAAACTTCACCAGATCCTGAACGATGGTCTGGCTGCTGTGGGTGCAACCGGCGGAGCACTGATGTTGGTAGATCCGACCGGCAAACATCTGGAAATTTGGGCACGGCTGGGGCCGCCGCACAGGCGGGAAATGGACCCAAAATTTCCGGTTGGGGAGGACAGCGCCACCGGCATCGCCGGACAGGTGGCACACATAAAAAAGCCGTACCTGTGTGTTGACGTGACCCGGGACCCATTTTTCTTGCCAACCCGCGCCGGGCCTCCGAACTTCCGATCGTTGCTGGTTGTCCCTGTGTTTTCCGGCGAACGCGTGATCGGGGTCATCTCGGCGGATCACGAGACCGAAAACGCTTTTACGCAAGAGCACGTAAAGACACTGTGCCACTACGCCGGGCAGATGGCAGTTGCCCTGGCGCGCGAATTCGAGCGCTCGCGACTGCACGAGACCCTGATTGGCCTCCACGAAGTCGGCGCTTTGCTCACCCGCTTGAGCGGAAAAGAAAGCCTGGCGGGCGTGCTGCAGATGGTTGTCAGCCAGGCAAGGGATGTGCTGGGGGCCGGTCTGGTGACCCTCTATCAATACGAAGCCGGAAGCGGCGAATTCCTGGTAGAGGGTACCGGGCCAACGATTGCTGGTGAATTGCTGTACCACGACGCTCCCATGAAAACCGGCATCTACCCGGACGACGTAGCGCGGAAAATTGTGGAACAGGGATCGCCCCGCTTCTTTACGAACGCAGACAGGGACGAATTTCTCACTGGTTTTGTGCCTGCCCGCGATGGGCAGGAAGCCCGTCCGCGCTTTGCTGTCCGGGAGAAGATCAAGTCGGTAGCTGCGCTCATCTTGCGCACTGGCGACGAGACTGTGGGGGTGATGTTTGTCAATTATCGCGTCCCTCACGAGTTTACCGCTGACGAGAGACGTGTTCTGGAGACCTTCGCCAACTACGCGGCGATTGCTATCCAGAATACCAGACTCATCCGGGCCATTCGTGAAGAAGCCCGCGAACAACTGGTAGCAATGGAAAGGTTGGCCGTCTTGAACAGCATCGCTCCCACCTTCGCCCACAAGATGGCCAACGCCGCCGGCACGATCCCGGCCGCCGCCCAAGAAATCCGGCGCAAGCTGGAGTCTCCCGGCCAATACGTTCAGTTTCAACTGGATCGGATCGAAACAGATGCCCGAGAGCTTCTGGAGATGGCGACCCAGTTGAGGCAGAGCCTTCAGGCAGGCCCGCCGGAACCAATCAACCTGTACGACTTGCTCCAGTCCATTGCGGCACGTACTGCGGCCAGCTATCCGGCTATGAGCGTTGATCTTCAAGTACTTGCTAACTCACCACAGGTCCGCGGCATTCGTTCACAACTGCGCGAAGTTTTTCTGAATCTGGTTCGCAACGCTGCCGAAGCCATTTTGCCCGATCCGGGCAACCTGACCATTCGGGCCTGCTCCAGTGAAGACGGACGATTTCTGGATATTGAATTCTGTGATACCGGGCGGGGAATCCAGCGGGAGCACCAGCGTCGTCTCTTTGATCTTGGTTTTACCACTAAACCCACTCGCGGGATGGGGTTCGGCCTGTGGTGGTGCCAGACCGTTCTGCGCAGTCAGGGCGGCGACATTCGCCTCAAACGCAGTCAACCCGGAGCAGACACAACGTTCGTCGTGCGGCTACCGGTGAGTCAGTAAGCGCAGCGCGAGGAAGCACCTATGGCGGGCGGGCGTATTCTGGTTGTGGACGACCGCGAAAACTGGCGCAGCTTGTTTCGCGGTATCTTGCAAGAGGAGGGGTACGAGGTCGAGATAGCCGAGAGCTACGCAGAAGCCATCCGGGCATTGCAACGAACGACATTCGATCTGGCAGTGGTGGATGTGCGCCTGATAGATGCGGATAACACCAACACAGAGGGATTGGCCCTGACTGCTGCCATAGAAGAAAGTCACTGGCCCACTGCTGTCATTCTCGTCACTGGCTACGGCAGGGCCTCTTATCATGCCGACCCTTTGCTGAAAAAACCGCGGATCAAGGCCCTTCTCAGCAAGCGGGAGTTTGACAACAACCAGTTTTTGAGATTGGTCGCAGAAAGTGCGGTATCAGACAGATACCCTCGGAACACCCACCGGTGGTGACCGGCTCCCGAAACTTGCCGGAGGATGAAATGTCTCACTCAATCTTAGTTATCGAGGATGCTCCCAACTGGCAGCAGCAGCTTGCCGAAATCCTGCGCGACGAGGGGTACACCGTGGAGATTGCCGGAGACTACCTTGCCGCTTTGCGGCAACTGCGCCACAACAATTTTGATGCCCTCGTTGTTGACCTGCGCCTGAGTGACTCCGAGACCGATTGCTCCGGCATGGAACTTCTCGGAGATGCCTACGACCGGGAAATCCCGGCCATCATTGTCACTGGCTACGGCACCCCCGAACTGGCGCAAGAGGCTTATCACAGCTACGGAGTATACGACTTTATCTCCAAATATCCTTTTAGCTCCGATGACTTCCGGGAGAGTGTCAGGCACGCTATCGCTGCCCGTCGGGCGCGCCGGCAACCTGCGCCTCTGACGCCGGAACAGAGGAAGATCTATGACGAGACCATTCGCAAGCTGTTCAGGGGCGAACCGATTGAGTTCAGGTAACTATGCCCGAAAACCTTACGTCGCTCTTGTTTCTACTGCTTTTCATCGCCCCCGGCTTTCTGTTTGAGAGAGCCTACTGGCGCGGCCTGCCCCGTTTTTATCGGGAGCCGGATATTTTTCAACAGACAATCGTGGCAATTATCGCCAGCGCGTTTATTCATTCCCTGCTCTTCTTCGTATCTGTCATCCCACTTACAGTGGCCTGGCCTGAATTCCGGGGCTGGTTGCTCGACCTGCTCACCCCCCCGGTAGTAGCGCCTTCAAACCCGTATCCCCTGGCCGATGTTCTGGCCCTGACGCTTTACCCCATTCTCAGCCTCGCCGTCGGATGGCAAGGTGGCCTCTGGTGGCGACGTCGTTCTCCGCCCCACTCGCCCTGGTGGGCTACGCTTGTGGCTGAGACCCAGGCCCGCGGTCAACCGCCGGTACGCCTGCGTGTGCGCTTGCGCAACAACGAGCAGTACGTGGGCAACCTGGCAAGGCTCTTCTGGATCGGGAGCAAAGAAACAACTTACGAATTGACGCTAAGGGCCATCTTGCGCGAGGATCCGAACCACCCTCAAGCCAGACCCACCAGGCTACCCGGACAGACTATTTCAATCCTCTCAAGTGACATCCTCTGGCTATCACGAATCGAACAGCCCGAGGACAGGCCGCCCGAGTGATGTTCGAATACGTCTTCCTCGGCACTTCCGCCGCCGCGCCGTCCGTCCATCGCGGGCTTTCGGCCCAGGTGGTCATGCACAACGAACACCGCTTTCTGATTGACTGCGGCGAGGGCACCCAGCGCCAGATCTTGCAGGCCGGCATCGGCTACAAGCGGCTGGAGACCGTGCTGATTACCCACGGGCATCTGGACCACATCCTCGGCCTGGCCGGGCTGGTCTCCACCTTTGCCCGCTGGGAGTCCATCGAGCGGATGACGATTTACGCCGGGGATGGCGCGCTGCAACGCATCCGCGATCTGCTGTTCGGCGTGGCGCTGCGCGGCGGACCACCCGAGATGGACATTCGGCTTATCCCGCTGCAGGCCGGGCCGGTGCTGGAAGAGGACGATTTTGCGCTCTCGGCCTTTCCGGTGATCCATCGCGGGGGCGGGGTGTTCGGCTTTACCTTCGAGGAAAAATCGCGCCGCCCGTTCCTGCCGGAGAAGGCGGCGGCGCTGGGAGTGCCGGTGGGGCCGGTCCGGCGGGAACTGGTACAGGGCCGGGATGTGACCCTGGCCGATGGCCGGGTAGTGAGGGCGGAGGAGGTGCTGGGCCAGGCCCTACCCGGCGCCAGACTGGTGCACGTGGGTGACTGCGGCGACACCGGCAACTTGCTGGAGGTAGCGCGAGAGGCGGACGCGCTGGTAATCGAGGCCACCTATCTGGAAGTGGAGCGCGAGATGGCCCGCCAGGTGCATCACCTGACTGCGGCTCAGGCGGCCGAGCTGGCGCGCGAGGCCGGGGTGAAGCGCCTGTACCTCACCCACATCTCGCGCCGCTACCGCGAGCGGGACGTGCTGGCCGAGGCCCGGGCGATTTTCCCCAATGCCACCGTGGCGCGCGATTTCGACGCCTTCAAAGTGGTAAAGGAAAAGCCGTAATCGGGCCGTAACTTTTCGGGCGCTTTTCCGACTAAGAAGGCACGAACAATCCACCCATCTCAAAAAGGAGAACCCTCACTATGAAAGCCCTCACCACCCGCACCGTTCTGATTCTGGCCTTTCTTTTCTCGGTTGCCGTACTGCCGGCCTCCGCCAATCACATACTTGAGGCGGAGATCAGTTGTGACGGTATCTACGCCCCCGGCGACAGAATCCCGGTTGAACTGAGTTTTGAAAACCACACCAACGTCCCGATGACAGTGGATTACAGTGTCAGCCTCACCCTGCCCAACGGCCGCGACCGGGCGCTGCTGGATCGCAGCCTGACGCTTCAACCCGATCAAAATCGGGAGCTGCGCATGGCCATCCACCTGCCGCGTCAGGCCCCGCTCGGCCACTACGTTATGACCCTCGACGCCACCGGCAGTGAGATCGTCAGCGATACCTGCTCCTTCCGGCTGCAGTAGTTGCGCTCCGGGCGCTCTACCCCCTCTCCTACCTGCGCCGGGAGCACGCTGCCCCGGCGCAGGTAGGTTAAGCTCAGGTCAGGGTCCTGATATTCTGAGAGTGTCGGTCGCCCTGCTCTTGTTGCGGGGCGCAAATGGCCGCCTTTCCGGGATCGGAGTCACACTCGCGACCCGCAACGTTTCGTAACTTCCCCCGACATACCTGGGACAGGAAGGAACTGAAACCATCTTATGGAAGATCGCGCCGAACTGCTCGCCAGCTTTTTCGTGCTTGTGTTTCTTGGTGGCGTGTACGTTGTTTATGAGCTGGTCGCCGAGCCGCGCGGGGGGCACCCCTTTGGTCACTGGATTGGCATCCTGGGCACCCTGCTGATGGTGCTCACCGAGACCCTGTATTCCAGCCGCAAACGGCTGCGCCGGGTGCGCTGGGGGCGGCTGCGCACGTGGCTTTCGTTTCACATTTTCACCGGCATCGTCGGTCCCGCTATGGTGCTGATGCACACCGGCCTGCAGTTCCGGGGGTTGGCCGGGCTGACCATGCTGCTCACCGTGCTGGTGCTTGCCAGCGGCTTTCTGGGGCGCTACATTTACACCGCCGTGCCGCGCACCATTACCGGCGCGGTGGTCGAGCGGACCGACCTGCTGGGCGCAGCGGCGGCGCTGAGCGCCGAGATTGCCGCGTGGCGCGCCGGCCAGCCCGCCCGGCTGCGGGCGCTTTCTGAGCACCAGACCGCAGCCGCGCTGGCCCTCAGCGCGGGCAGTGGAGGATTGGAAGTATTCCTGCGCCCGCTTAACGACTGGTCCTTCCGCCTGCAGTTCTGGCTGGAGACTCGCCGCTGGCAGCGCGAGGAAAAGCAGCGCGCGCGCGAACTGCGCGGACTGCTGCGGCGCAAGCAGGCCCTGGAGCGGCAGATCCGCACCCTGGACGCCGCCCGCCGCCTGATGAGCCTGTGGCACCTGGCCCACGTGCCGCTGGGAGTTACCCTGTTCGGCTCGATCGTTATTCACATCATCGCCGTCTTCTACTTCGGCGCCGTATAGCTCCATCCATTCCGCATTCCGCATTCCGCACTCCCCATTCCGCACTCCCCATTCCGCACTCCCCATTCCCCATTCCCTCTTCCCCCATGAAGCGCCAGAACCCTTTCTTCTCCCCGCTCGGCTGCCTGGGCGCCCTGATCATGCTGATCGGGCTGGGGGCCGCCCTGCTGTTGACCGGGGGCACGGCCTTCAACCCGGGCGCGCTCTCGGCCCAGGCCGACAACCAGATGCCTTTGAGCGGCGCCGCCAGCCACGTCACCTTTGAGACGCAGTGCTCGCAGTGCCACCTGCCCTTTCTGGGCATCTCCGGCGAGAAGTGTCTGGCCTGCCACAGCGTGCAAGCCGGCGAACTGAACGCCGGAGAAGGGTTGCACGGACGTCTGCTGAATGGCCGCGACTGCGCCGCCTGCCACACCGACCACCGTGGTCGCGATTTCCGCATCTCGCAGGCCGACCCCATCGGTCTCGACCACCAGTCAGTGGGCTACAGCCTGGTCGCGCACAAGACCAACTATAATCAGCGCCCCTTCGCCTGCCGCGACTGTCACCAGGGCCAGAGCTTCATCTTTGACCAGCAAGCCTGCACCGATTGCCATGCCGCGGCCGACGCCGCCTTCATGGCAGAGCACACCGGCCTGTTCGGGCTGGACTGTCTGTCCTGCCACGACGGCAAGGACAGCATGGCAAACTTCGACCACGGAAAGGCGTTCTCGCTCACCGGCGGCCACGCCGACCTGACCTGCGAACGCTGCCATAGCACCGGCTTCACCGGCGCCAGCGCCGAATGCGCCGCCTGCCACGAAGAACCGCAGATCCACGCCGGCAAGTTCGGGCTGGATTGCGGCAACTGCCACGCCACCACTGCCTGGCAACCGGCCCGGCTGGTCAACCACAGCTTCCCGCTGAACCACGGCGAACAGGGCGAGGTAGCCTGCGCCACCTGCCACCAGACCGACTACGTCAGCTACACCTGCTACGGTTGCCACGAACACACCCCGGCCGGCATGCAGCGGAAGCACCTCAAAGAGGGCATTCGCAACTACCAGAACTGCGTGCAGTGCCACGCCTCCGGCCGGGAAGAAGAAAGCGGCGACTGACAGAAAGACCGATGTTCGAGAAACTTGCTGAGCTTTTGAAAAACGCCGGCGGCGGCCTCAACCCGCTGCCGGAAATCTATCAGGTTCACACCGACGGCTCGCGCTGCGTGCAGTGCGGCATCTGCGGCTTCAACTGCCCGGTCAACATCCCGGTGCGCGACTTCGCCCGGCAGAATCTCACCATG
>CAYZNA010000045.1:13538-15780 GCA_964478665.1 uncultured Anaerolineales bacterium | reverse complement strand
ATCGGTTCGAACATGCCGTGTTTACCGGGCTGGATATTGGCGGCGGCGGCGATGCCCATGCCGCCCTGGATCATGGCGCCCAGATCGGTGATGATGTCGCCGAACAGGTTGGTAGTGACGATCACCTCGAACCACTCCGGGTTCTTCACCATCCACATGCAGCAGGCGTCCACGTAGGCGTGGTCCTGCTCCACCTCCGGGTACTCCTGGCCAACCTCGGCGAAGGTGCGCGTCCACAGATCAAGCGGGCGCATGGCGTTGGCCTTGTCCACCAATGTGAGCTTTGCTTTGTAGGCCGGGTTGGCGGCTGCGCGCCCGCGGGCCAGCTCAAAGGCGTAGCGAATGGCGCGTTCGGCGCCCTTGCGGGTGTGGATGCCGTTGATCAGGGCCACCTCGTCGGGCGTGCCCTTGCGCAGGTACCCGCCGATCTGGGCGTACTCGCCCTCGGTATTTTCGCGCACCACCACAAAGTCCACGTCTTCCGGCCGCTTGTCTTTCAGCGGGCACAGGTGCTCGGCGTACAGCCGCACCGGCCGCAGGTTGATGTACAGGTCCAGCCCGAAGCGCAGGCCCAGGATCACCGAGCGTTCGATCAGGCCGGTTTCAACCTGCGGGTGCCCGATGGCCCCCAGGTACACCGCGTCCAGCGTGCCCCACTCGGCGATCACCCGTTCGGGGACCAGCTCTTTGGTTTTCAGGTAGTGCTCGCCGCCGTAGGGGTACTCGATCAACTCGCACTGGAAGCCCTCCAGCGAGGCGACTGCCCTCAGCACCTTCAGGCCCTCGGCGGTCACCTCCGGCCCGATGCCGTCGCCGCCGATCACGCCGATCTTGTAGTTTTTCATTAGCCTATCCGTCTCCGTTCCTTGTGATGAAATATGGAACGCCCCACTGACGGCGTCCCGTTGTGGAAAGAGAGACCGAAAATCGGGTGTGCGCGCGGGCATACGCCCGCGCGCACACCCGATTTTCGGAACTTACCCTGGCCGCACAGATGCTCAGAAGCTATCTGGCTCCGGTCAGCCGGCGAGAGATCACCAGCCGCTGGATCTGCGAGGTGCCCTCGTAGATCTGCATGATCTTGGCGTCGCGCATGTACTTCTCTACCGGATATTCGCGCATGTAGCCATAGCCGCCCAGGATCTGCACCGCGTCGGTGGTCACCTGCATCGCCATGTCGGCGGCGTATACTTTGGCCATGCTGGCCTCCAATGTGTTTGTCCGGCCCTGATCGTGCAGCCAGGCGGAGCGCCAGACCAGCAGCCGGGCGGCCTCGATCTGGGTGGCCATGTCGGCCAGCATGAAGGCGACCGCCTGGAAGCTGGCGATGGGCTTGCCGAACTGGCGCCGCTCTTGCGCGTATTGCAGCGCATACTCGTAGGCCGCGCGCGCCACCCCCACCGCCCCGGCGGCGATGTGCGGGCGGGTGAGGTCAAAGGTGCGCATGGCAATGCGGAAGCCCTCGCCCTCCTCGCCGAGGCGGTTTTCCAGCGGCGCCTCGACATCCTGCAGGGTGACGCCGGCAGTCTGCGAGCAGCGGATGCCCAGCTTCTTTTCCTTCTTGCCGGCGGTCACGCCCGGGCTGTCGGCTTCCACAATGAAGGCGGTCACGCCATTCACTCCCTGCGAGGGGTCCACTGTAGCGAAGATGATGTACAGGTCGTTGATGCCGGCGTTGGTGATGAAGGTCTTTTGCCCGTTGAGGATGTACCGGTCGCCCTCGCGGCGGGCGGTGGTGCGCATCCCGGCCGGGTCGGAGCCGGCGCCGGCCTCGGTCAGGCCGTAGGCGCCGAGGGTGAGGTGGGCCGGGTCGCACAGGCGCGGCAGGTAGCGCTCCTTTTGCTCCGGCGTGCCGGCCAGCATGAGGGGGATGGCGCCCAGGTCCACCCCGCCGAGGATGGTGCCCACCCCGGCGCAGCCCCAGAAGATCTCTTCCGAGATCAGCATTTTGGTCAGCAGGTCATCCACGCCGCCGCCGCCGTACTCCTCCGGGTAGGAGAAGCTGATCAGCCCGGCCTGATTAGCCCTGCGCAGCACCTCCCACGGGACCTCCTCTTTCTCGTCGGCTTCCGGGGCGACCGGGCGGATGGTTTCGGCGGCGAACTTGTGCGCCAGGTCGCGGAACTCGCGCTGTTCATCGGTTAAGTCAAAGCCAATCATGCCCTCTCCTGTCGGGCACCGGCACGGGGATGCCGGCGCTACGGCGCATCGGGCGCCGGCACGGGGATGCCGGCGCTACGGC
>CAYZNA010000045.1:9192-13438 GCA_964478665.1 uncultured Anaerolineales bacterium | reverse complement strand
GGATGCCGGCGCTACGGCGCATCGGGCGCCGGCACGGGGATGCCGGCGCTACGGCGCATCGGGCGCCGGCACGCGGATGCCGGCGCTACGGCTCATTGGATTCATTGGGCAGAAAAGTCCCCCGCTTGCGGAAGGCCATGCCGTGCAGCTCGGCGATGGACCGCCGGGTGGGGTCGGTGACCAGAATCCGATACAGGCCGGTGCGCTCGGTCAGATTGACCTCCACCGCCTCGGCCTCCAGCCGGTCCCCCACGGCTGCCGCTGCCAGGAAGTGAATGTCCATGCTCAGCGCCACGGCGGTCTGGCCGTGCGAGTTGCATGCGGCAGCGAAGGCCAGATCGGCCAGCGAGAAGATCAGCCCGCCGTGGGGCATTTCCATCCCGTTCAGGTGTTCGCGGGCCACGGTCACGGCGGTGCGGGCGTAGCCGGGTCGCACCTCCAGCAGCTCCAGCCCGATGTGCCGGGCGAACCGATCACGCTCGCGGACGAAGCGCGCCACGGCGGAGGCGGTGTCATGGTTGCAGTCAGCGGTCACGTTTTGTTCCCATGGCAAGTCTTGTGCTACAATTCCCGGCAGTTCAGGAGGCAACGATGGCTACGCAGGCTCCCATAAAGCATAAGATTGTTCAATCGCTGTCCAATCTGCCGGACGATACGCTGACGGAGGTATTGCGCTTCGTCGAGTTCCTTCAGTTCAAGGCCGGCGGTTCTAGCGCCCGACGGCCGATTCGTCTTCACGGTATTTGGTCTGGCGTTTCCCCGGATGGGCTGGAGATGGAAATTCGCCGTCTGCGTCGCGAAGTAACCGAGCAACTGGACCGCGAGTGTGAGGAGTTGATAGGTGGCGACGTATCTCGCTGACACAATGGCAGTGGTTCGCCACTTCACGGGCAGTCGACTGGGCTCCGAGGCAGTCCGAATCTTCCGTGAGACGGACGCTGACAGGCATCTGATGCTGTTTTCGGCTGTCACACTAATGGAGATCCTCTACCTTTCGGAAAGACAGCGGATTGAGATCTCTCCGGCCGAACTGATCCACCGCATCAAAGACAGCTCCAACTACGACGTGCTTTCACTTGACGCGGACATCATTCTGACCGCCGCAGGCATAGACGACGTGCCAGAGCTTCACGACCGGCTGATTGCCGCCACCGCCAAATTCCACGGCCTTCAACTCATTACCAACGATCCGGTTCTGGCCGCTTCAAAAGCCGTCACGACTCTCTGGTAGCCAGCGCCTCACGAGTACACCGGGTCGCGTTTCTCCCAGTAGGCCTTGCGGGCCTCGACGGCGTCGGGGTGGGACATGGTCAGCGCCTGGGCCGGCCAGTACTTCTCCAAAAAGGCCTCAAAATCGTACTCGAAGGCCTGCGCGGTCAGTATCTTTGACTGGCGGCTGCCCATCGAGCAGCTTTTCAGCACGCTGGCCGTCAGTTCGGCCACGCGTTGCTCGAAGCCCAGCACCGGGTAAACGTGGTCCACCATTCCCCAGGCCTGCGCGGTGGGGGCGTCCACGTTCTCGCCGGTGATGACGAGGCGTTTGGCCCGGCCCATGCCGATGTAGCGCGGCAGGCGGTACACGCCCAGGCCGGGGATCAGGCATTCCTTGATGGCCGGCAGGCCGAAGGTGGCGTCTACGCGGGCCGCGCGCAGATCGCAGGCCAGCGCCAGTTGCAGCCCGCCGCCCAGGCACCAGCCGTTGATGGCGGCGATGAAAACTTTGTCGCAGGTCTCGATGATGCGCAGCCCGTTCTCCCAGTGATGGTGATAGGTCATGTCTATCTTGTCGCCGGATAGCTCCTTAAGATCAATGCCGGTGCTGAACGAGCGTTCCCCCGCCCCGGTGACCACCACTACCCGCAGGTCGGGATCGGCGGCGATGTGCTGCGCGGCAGCCTCCACGTCGCGGGTGCCCTGCATGTTCACTGCGTTCAGCAACTGTGGGCGGTTGAGCGTCAGGCGCCCCACCTTGCCCTCTTTTTCCAGCGTCACCATGCCAAATTCCATTCGTTGCCTCCGTCTGGTAATTGGTAATTGGTAATTGGAGATTTGAGATTTGAGATTTGAGATTGGAGGTTGGGTTTCTGGCTCTCAGGCGCGGGCTGAGGTGGTGGGCAGCAGCAGCGAGCCGAGCGCCCCGAGCAGCGCCACCGCCGCCGCCAGTTGGTAGGCCCAGAAGAAGCTCCCGGTGGCGTCGGCGATCATCCCGGCCACCGTCGGGCCGAGGGACTGGGCGATGCCGAAGAACAGGGTGACAAAACCCAGCGCAGCCGGGGCCAGCCGCGGCCCGAACACGTCGCCGCAGGTCGCGGACATGATGGCCGGGATGCTCCACGCGGTCAGGCCGTACAGCACCGCCGAGAGGGTCAGCCCGGCCGGGGCCGGCCACAGCTCGAACAGGCTGAAGGCGAGGGCGTGGATCAGGTAGACCATGGCCAGCGCCGCCCGCCGCCCGACCCGGTCCGATAGGCCGCCCCAGATCAGGCCGCAACTCAGGCTCACCCAGCCGATCAGCATGAACAGCCCTCCGGCGGCTTGCCTGGTGTAGCCGGTCTCGGAGATCAGCACGCGGGTGAAAAAGGTGAGATAGATGATATACGAGAAGCCGAAAGCGGTGTAGATTAGCCCGAGCAGCCACGCCGAGGGCGAACGATAGACCAGGCCCCATTGCAGACTCCCGGCGCGGGAGCCGCCTCCCGGCCCCTCCCCGCTCCCCGGACGCTCGCCGAAGGTCCCCGGAGCGAAGCGAAGGGGGCCGCCCCCGACCGGCTCCAGCCCCAGCTCGGACGGCCGGTCTCGCAGCACGGCCCACGCCAGCGCGGCCAGGCCAAAGGTGATCGCCCCGAACAGGTACCAGCTCACCCGCCAGCCGGCGTCCCCGAAGCGCTCCAGCACGCGCGGCACCAGCGGGCCGGCCAGGATCAGCCCCACGCTGGAGCCGGCCACCGCCACCCCGGCCGCCAGGCCCCGCCGCCGCGATCCAAACCAGGCGGGGATCATCCCCATCACCGGCACGTTGCTGGCCCCGCTCCCGACCCCGGTCAGGGCGCGGAAGACGAGCGCCGCCAGCAGGGTGGCCGCCAGCCCGGTAAAGATCATCCCGGCCGCCACCAGCAGCAGGCCGATGGCGACCACCGCGCGCGGGCCGAAGCGCGAAGCTAGCGCCCCGCCCACCAGCGCCAGGGCCAGGTAGCCGGCCAGGTTGGCCGAGGCCAGCGCGCCGGCCCCGGTGTTGTCCAGCCCCAGACCGGCCTGCATGGCCGGCAGCACCAGGCTGTAGCCAAAGCGGGCCAGCCCCAGCGCGCCGAACACCACCAGCGTGGCCACGACCAGCACCCACCAGCCGTAGTGTACGCGGCGACTGTAGACCTCGCGGGTCCGGGAGACCCGCGAGGTCCGGGAGACCCGCGAGGTCTCATCCGCTTCCAGGGGCGGTTTCACAGTTTTCGTTTGTCCACCACGCGCACGGCCTTGCCCTCCGAGCGGGCGATGCTGCGCGGGCCCATCAGCTTGACCACCGTGTTCACTCCCAGTGTCTGGCTCAGTTCCTTGCTCACGCGCCTCTGGAGTTCGTTCAGGCGGCCGGTGTCAATCGGATTGAAGTATTGCGGCGCGGCCTCCGCCCACACTTCCAGCACGTCGAGCTGGTCTTTGGGCCGGTCCAGCACAATTTGGTAGTACGGTTCAAGGTCCTCGATGGAGAGCAGGGTCTTTTCCACCAGTTGCGGGAAGACGTTCACGCCGCGCACGATCAGCATGTCGTCGGTGCGCCCCATCACTTTTTCCATGCGTGCCACCGTCCGCCCGCAGGCGCACGGCTCGGCGTGCAGCCGGGTGCGGTCGCGGGTGCGGTAGCGGATGACCGGCATGGCTTGCTTGGTCAGGGTGGTGAAGACCAGCTCGCCTTCCTGGCCGTAGGGGAGCTGCTCGCCGGTAAGGGGATCAATGATCTCCGGCAGAAAATGGTCCTCAAAGATGTGCATGCCGTTGTGCTGCTCGCATTCCACCGAGACGCCCGGGCCGATGATCTCGGTCAGGCCGTAGATATCGAAGGCCTCAATGCCCAGCCTGGCCTCGATTTCCGCCCGCATGTGCTCGCTCCACGGCTCGGCGCCCAGAATGCCCACCCGCAACTTCATACGATTCTTGAAGTCCACCCCCTGATCGGCGGCTTCCTCGGCCAGCACCAGCGCATACGAGGGGGTGCAGCCCAGCACCGTGGCCCCGAAGTCTTCCATCAGCATGA
>CAYZNA010000045.1:0-9174 GCA_964478665.1 uncultured Anaerolineales bacterium | reverse complement strand
GTTACCCCGGCCGCGGTCACGGTGCGGGCCATCACCTCGCTCCACAATTCCAGATCGGCGCGGGTATAGCCGCCGACGGTGGGCTTGCCGGTGGTGCCGGAGGAGGCGTGGATGCGGACTACCTGCTCCAGCGGCACGGCGAACATGCCAAAGGGGTAGTTGTCGCGCAGGTCGCTCTTTTCGGTGAAGGGCAGGCGCGGCAGGTCGTCCAGCGATTGGATGCTCTCGGGGTCCACCCCGGCCTCGCGGAACTTGTGTTGATAGAACGGCACGCTGCCGGCCGTCCGGCGCACTGCCTCGCCCAGGCGTTGCCCCTGAAGCTTTTGCAGAGCTTCGCGTGGCATGCTTTCGAATTCGGGATTCCAGATTGGCATCGTGTCCTCCTTGGACCTCACCCCCCTGCCCCTGGCCCCTCCCCCCTCTCCTGATCTCCGATCAGGAGAGGGGGGAGGGGGGACGAAGCCGGGGTGGGGGATGCGGCCTCAAAACTCCCAGGCCCCCTCGCGTCCGGCGAGGAAGGCCTGGCGGTTGATTTCCACGTGCCGGGAGGGCACGCGCTCGGCGATTACGTCCAGCCACGTTTGCGGGGCCACCTCCAGATGAGCGGAGAGCGCCCCCAGCAGCACGCTGTTGGCCACGCGATGATTGCCCAGGTCTTCGGCTACGCGGCGGGCCTCCACGTACAGCGCCCGGCCGGCCACCCGTTTGATCACCGCCTGCACCTGCTGATCTTCGGGGTAGGCGTCGGCGCCGTACACGGTAGAGGTGGGCATGATCTTCTGATTGCTGAGCACCACCGTGCCGCCGGGGCGCAGATAATCGAGCCAGCGCAGGGCCTCCAGCATCTCCTGGGCCACAAAGAAGTCCACGGTACCCTTTTCGCACAGCGGCGAGGCAAGGTTTTCGCCCCAGCGCACGTGACTGGTGACGGCCCCGCCGCGCTGGGCCATGCCGTGCACCTCGGACTTTTTCACGTCCAGCCCCAGGCGCAGGCCTACGTCGGCCACAATGTCGCTTGCCAGCAGGGTACCCTGTCCGCCCACGCCGGCCAGCAGAAAGTTTGTTGGTTTCATAGACTTCTCCCTTCACTTCCGAAATATCCCATTCTTGACCTCCCACCTTTACGAACGTATACTTCACCACGGAACGAACGTGGAGGAATGATTACATGAGCGAGCGCCTCAGACGATTCGCAGCCCGGCTCGGTGATGTTGAACTGTTCAGCGTAGAACTCCTTGACGAAGGCTCAGAAGGGTTCTCCGCTGCCGTGCCGGATCTGGCCATTTTCACCTTTGGCAAGAGCGAGCAACAGGCTCTCGACCGCCTCTCTCTGCACGTCTGGGAGAAGTACCAGGACCTGCTCAGCAGCCCGATTCCCCTGAACGAGAACGAGCAGCGCTTCCTGCAGCTCTACCGTACTCGCATCATCCCCGCGCTGGTTGAGCAGAGCCTGCGGTCAACGCCCCGCGGTGACGGTTTCTGGCGCCGGCTGATCAACTCTCTCCAGGGGGCCGATCCGTGGCGGTCCGGTTTTCTCGAAAATCTAAAGACCTCCTTAAGGCCCTCCGCCGGCTAGGGTACACCCTCACCCCCGGGCGCGGCGACCATACGAAAGCTCTGTACGTTGCCCCGTGTGCTGACGGCTCGCTCTTCAAGTTCTCCTTCCCTGTGGACAGGGGAACCATCCCTTCGGGCACGTTCGCAGCCCTCTTGCGGCAGATGGGTGGGTTGACGGAAGAACAACTGGCCCAGGCCCTGCGGGGAGAATTCACCAGCGAAGACTACCGCGCCCATATTGCCTCGCTCAGCCGGGAAGAGCTGCTGCATCTCACGTTGGGTCGTCGCTTCCAGAGCTGATCTTTTCAGGCTACGTGCATTACTTCCGCGCCGGCGGCCGGGGCCTTGAGCGCCCCCTCCAGAATCGCCTGGCGCGCGCACACGTCGTAGCACAGGCCGCAGCCCACACAGGCCACCGGGTCAATCCACGCCCTGGGCCGGTTGTGCTTCAGATCCATCACATCGCTCTTGTAAATGGCCGGGCAGCCGATGCGGAAGCACAGGGTGCAGCCGTTGCAGTCCTCCTCCACCACTTCGTAGGCTTCGCGGTTGTGGGAGGCCACGAACACGCACACCGCGTTGGCGATCACCACCGCCGGCTTGCCGGACTTGATGGCGCCCTTCACGGCGGCCTCGAAACCGTCCAGATCGCGGGCGGTCACGTTATGCACCTCTTCCACGCCCATGGCGCGCACCACCGCCTCAATGTCCAGTCGCGGGTGGGCCTCGTGGCCGAGGGTCAGGCCGGAGCCGGGGTTGCCCTGATGGCCGGTCATGCCGGTGGTGCGGTTATCTACCACGATGGTGACGAAGGGGGTCTGGTTGTAGACGGCGCTGGCGAGCGGGGCCATCCCGGCGTGGAAGAAGGTGCTGTCGCCGATCACGGCCACGTTGGGATTCTCCAGGCCACCCCGCCGCATGCCGGTCGCCACGCCAATGCTGGCCCCCATGGCGCCGATGGTGTCGGTGGCGCCCAGCGGGGGCATTACGCCCAGCGCGTAGCAGCCAATGTCGCTGTTGACCGTGACCTTGAGCTTGCGCAAGACGGTGAACACGTCGCGGTGGCCGCAGCCGGCGCACAGCACCGGCGGGCGCATGGGCAGTGCGCCGCGCTCCAGCGCCACTTCTGCAGGCGGCTCGACCGGTAGACCGGCGGCCGCCGCGGACCTGCGCACCACCTCCGGTGAGAACTCGTCCACCAGCGGGAAGATGGACTTGCCCTCCACCGGCACCCCCAGCGCGCGGATGAACTCTTCGAAGAAAGGATCCAACTCCTCCACCACAATCAGCCGCTCCACGCGCGCGGCAAAGTCGCGGATCAGCTTTTCCGGCAGGGGCCAGGCCAGCCCCAGTTTGAGGAAGGAGGCGCCGGGGAACACCTCGCGCGCGTACTGGTAACTCGGCCCGGAAGTCACAATCCCCAACCCCGCTCCGCTTCGCGTCGGGGGCAAATGTCTCAAATCTCCAATCTCCACTCGATTCAGCGGGCAGGTCTCCGCCCACTCTGCCAGCTTCAGCATGCGTTCCTCCACCACCGGGTGGCGACGTCTGGCAAAGCCGGGAATCATCACGTATTTGGGCGGGTTGCGCTTGTACGGGCGCTTCTCGTGGACCTGCCGCTCTTTCAGGGTGACCACCGAGCGGGCGTGGGAGGTGCGAGTGGTGGTGCGCAACACGACCGGCGTATCGAACAGCTCGCTCAGGTCCAGCGCTGCGCCTACCATGTCTTTGGCCTCCTGGCTGTCCGAAGGCTCCACCATGGGCACTTTCGCAAAGCGCGCGTAGTGCCGGTTGTCCTGCTCGTTTTGCGAGGAGTGCAGACCCGGGTCGTCGGCGTTGATCACCACCAGCCCGGCGTTGATCCCGGTATACGAGGAGTAAAACAACGACTCGGAGGCCACGTTCAGCCCCACGTGTTTCATGGCGGCCATGGAGCGCACGCCGGCATAGGCCGCGCCGATGGCTACATCCAGCGCTACCTTCTCGTTGGCCGACCATTCGGAGTAAATGTCGCTGTAGTGCGCGACGTTCTCCAGAATCTCGGTGCTGGGCGTGCCAGGGTAGGCCGCGGCCACTTCCACACCGGCCTCCCACGCCCCGCGTGCGATCGCTTCGTTTCCGGATAGTAGTTTCTTTTTAACCATCGTCATTCCTTTGAGTTAGAGTGGGGAGTTAGAGTGGGGAGTTAGAGTGGGGGGTTAGAGTGGGGGGTTGGGGTTTGTGATTTTGCCTGCCCAGATACGCCTTCTGCACGGCCTCGTCCGCGGCCAGCTCGGCGGCGGTGCCGTGCAGTGCAATGCGCCCGTTCTCCAGTACGTAGGCCCGGTCGGCCACGCGCAGCGCGGCGCGCGCGTTCTGTTCCACCAGCAGGATGGTGGTGCCCGCCCGCCGCAGCTCGGCCACAATTTCAAAGATCTCCCGCACCAGCAGCGGCGCCAGCCCGAGCGAGGGTTCGTCGAGCAGCATCAGCCTGGGGTTGGCCATCAGCCCGCGGCCTACCGCCACCATTTGCTGTTCGCCGCCGGAGAGGGTGCCGGCCAGTTGTGCGCTGCGCTCGCGCAGCACCGGGAACAGCTCGAATACCCGCTCCATGCTCCGGCGAATTGCAGCCCGGCCATCGCGTCCCGCCCGCGCGTACGCGCCCAGCGTCAGGTTCTCCAGTACGGTCAGCGAGCCGAACAGTTGGCGGCGTTCGGGCACGTGGCTGATGCCCATCCGCACGATTTGCTCGGCCGGCAGGTGGGTGATCGGCCTGCCGTCAAAGTGGATCTCGCCGCTGCCGGCGGTCAGGATGCCGGAGATGGTATTGAGCAGGGTGGTCTTGCCCGCGCCATTGGCGCCGATGAGCGAGACGATCTCGCCCGGCTGGACCTGCAGCGAGACGGCGGACAGGGCCTGAATGCGCCCGTAGAAGGTGCTGACTTCGCTGACCTGGAGCATGATTCTCTATTGGACCTTCGGCAGGGCGCTGCGACTGGCGGCTGGCGGCCGCAAGCCCTCAATGTCCCAATCTACACCCAGATAGGCGCGGATCACGGCCTCGTCGGCCTGCACTTCCGATGGGGCGCCCTCGCAGATCTTCTGGCCGTAGTGCAGCACCGCGATGCGATCGGCGATGCCCATCACCAGATTCATGTCGTGCTCGACCAGCAGCACGGTCACACCCTGATCGCGAATGCGGCAGATCAATTGGTCGAGTGCCCCGGTTTCAACCGCGTTCAGACCGGCGGCCGGCTCGTCCAGCAGCAGCATTTTTGGCTCGCTGGCCAGCGCGCGGGCAATCTCCACCAGCCGTTGCTGGCCGAAGGGCAGGCTGCTGGCAGGCAGGTCGGCGCGGGTCTTCAGCCCCACCAGCGCCAGGTAGTCGTGCGCCGCCGCGCGAATGCGCTGCTCTTCGGCGGCTGTGCCGGGCCAGCGCAAGCTGGTGGCCAGAAAACCGTCCCGGCTGCGCAGGTGCCGGCCCAGCATCACGTTCTCCAGCGCGCTCATGTTGTTGAAGATCTGCAGGTTCTGAAAGGTGCGCACCAGCCCCCGCGCGGCGATTTTATGCGGGGCCAGGTGGTGGATGGGGTGCCCGTCAAAGACCACCTGGCCGGCGTCCAGCCGGTGCGCGCCAGAAATCACGTTGAACAGGGTGGTCTTGCCGGCGCCGTTGGGGCCAATCAGGGCAAATATCTCCCCGGCGCGCACCGACAAGTCCACCCCGGCCACAGCCACCACGCCGCCGAAGGCCTTGCGGACCTGTGTGGCTTCGAGCAGAAAGTCGCTCATATCCGCCTGTCCTGCACCCGAACGGCCTTGCCCTCCGGGCGCGGCAGCTCGCCGGGTTGCAGGACATTGACCCCGGCCCGCAGGCCGAGCAGGTTGTACACTTCGTCCGACAGGCTGCGCGCGAGTTCAGCCGGGGCGGGGAGCTGCCCCTCGGCCTCCACGCTGATGGTCATACGGTCGGCGCCCTCCAGCCGCTCGATCACGATCAGATAGTCGTTGCCCACCTCGGGGTGTCTGAGCAGCACCCCTTCGATCTGCTTCGGGTAGAAATTGACGCCCTTCACTTTGAGCATGTCGTCGGTGCGGCAGGCGATGCGGTCCACCCGCAGGCTGCTGCGCCCGCAGGGGCAGGGCTCCCGGCTGAGGACCCGCGTCAGGTCGTGGGTGCGGAAACGGATCAGGGGCAGGGCCTCGCGGGTGAGGGTGGTCACGATCATCTCCCCGGTCTCCCCGTCCGGCACCGGGTCCCCGGTATCCGGGTCCACGATTTCCACCAGATAATGATCCTCCCAGACGTGAATGCCGTTGTGCTGCGCGCAGTCTATGCCCAGCCCGACGCCGGCGGTCTCGGTCATGCCGATGATGTCGAAGGTCTCGATGCCCATGGCGGCCTCGATCCGGCGGCGCATCTCGTCGCTCCAGACCTCGGCGCCGAACACGCCCGCGCGCAAGCGGGTATCGCGGCGAAAATCCAGCCCCTCTTTCTGGGCCACTTCAATCAGGCGCAGCGGGTAGGAGGCGATGGCGGCAATGGCGGTGGTCCCCAGGTCGCGCATGAACTGTAATTGCAGCGAACTGCGCCCGGCCCCGATGGGGACGATCATGGCGCCGATGGCGCTGGCCCCGTAGTGGAAGCCGAATCCGCCGTTGAACAGCCCGAACGAGGGCGTGACCTGGAGCACGTCCCGGGCGGTGACCCCGGCCGCGGTCAGGCAGCGGGCCATGATCTCGGCCCACTGGGCCACGTCGGCGGCGGTGTGCGGGCAGATGACCGGGGTGCCGGTGGTGCCCGAGCTCATGTGCATGCGCACAAAATCGCGCTGTGGCGCACAGGCCAGGCCAAAGGGATACGCCCGGCGAATGTCTTCCTTGCTCAGGAAGGGGAAGCGACGGACGTCCCCCGGGCTGTGCAGGTCTTGCGGGGCCAGGGCGCCCAGGCGTGCAGCATAGCCGGGATTGTGGGCCTGTACGCGCCGGACCGTGGCCCGCAGCCGCTGCAGTTGCAGCGCCTCCAACTCCTGTCGGGGCATGGATTCCAGATCAGGTTGGTACATGTTGATTTCCCGCGCCAGCTTTGCGCCGGGCCTGCCAGTTGCGCAAAGCCTTCAGCCCGCCGCTGGTCAGGCCGTCCGGCAAGAAGATCATGATGAGCATCAGGATCAGGCCAAAGGCGATGATCTCTTGTTCGCCGGAAGACCCGCCCAGCAGCTTGCTCATGTTGTCGCGAATGAACTCTGACATCAACTGGATGGTGGCTGCGCCGAAGATCGAACCCCAGATGCTGGCCAGTCCACCCACGGCCACCATGGCCACCAGCTCGATGGAGAACAGGATGGAAAACGAAGAAGGGCTGATGAAGCCGAGGTAGTGGGCGTACAGCCCGCCGGCCAGGCCGGCGTAGGCCGCGGCCAGGGTGAAGACGCGCAGCTTGAAGGCGGTCACGTCCACGCCCACCGCCTCGGCGGCGGCCTCGCTGGCGTGGATGGCGCGCAGGGCGCGGCCCACGCGGGAATTCACCACGTTGAGTGAGAGCAGCAGGACCAGCAGGGTGACGCCCCAGATCACGTAATACATGCGGCGGTCGGAGTTGAAAACGAAGCCGCCCACGGCCAGCGGCGGGATGCCGACTACGCCGGTCGCGCCGCCGGTGAGTAGCTCCTGATTGAGGGCCAGCAGCACGAAGATCACGTTCAGGCCCATGGTGGCCATGGCCAGATAGTGCCCGCGCAACTGGAAGATGGGAATGCCGACCACATAAGCGAACAGCGCCGTAATCAGGACCGCCACCGGCACGGTGAGCATCGGCGGCAGATTGAAATGAACACTCAGGATTGCGGAGCCGTAGGCGCCCATGCCGAAGAACGTGGCGTGCCCCAGCGAGATTTGCCCGGCGTAGCCCATGACCAGCGACAGCCCCACGGTGAGCATGGTGTACAGCCCGATCAGCGCGAGGGTGAACAGCCGGTAGTTGTTGGTAGCGGGCAGCAGCGGGATGACGGCAACGACTGCCAGCCCCGCTACCAGCGCCACCCACCTCAACCAGCGTCCAGAATCCGCTTTCATCACAGTCCCGCCCGTTCTAGCGCCTCGCTGCCGCGCCGGCCGAAAACCCCGCTGGCGCGTGCCAGTAAGACGAGGAAAAGCACGATGAACGAAAACGCATCTCGGTAGCCCGATGATAAGATGCCGGCGGCCATGGTTTCAATCACGCCCAGCAGCAGGCCGCCCAGCACGGCCGAGAAGGGGTTGGACATGCCTCCTACAATGGCGGCCACAAAGCCCTTCAACGAGAGCATCAGCCCGCGATCATAAGTCATGAAAGTCACGGGCGCGATCACGATCCCGGCCAGCGCGGTCACCCCGGCGCTGAGTACAAAGGCCAGCAGCGCCATCCGGCGCGTGTTGATGCCCATCAGCCGCGCAGCGACCGGATTCGCAGAGGAGGCCCGCAGCGCCTGGCCGACAAGGGTAAAGCGGAAGAACAGGTACAGGGTGAACAGCACCACCAGCGTGAGGCCCAGCACCCACACGCTTTGCCGCGTGGCCACCGCGCCAAGCACGAAGAAGGGTTTGCCTTTGGTGAACGGCGGCAGGCGATAGGGATCGGTGCCCCAGGCCAGCAGCGCCAGCCCGCGCAGGGCGATGGAGGCCCCGATGGTCACGATGATCTGGCTGAGCACGGGCGCGCGTCGCGCCGGCTGGATGCCCCCTCGATAGAGCAACCCGCCAACCAGCATCGCCGCCAGCACGCCCAACCCCGCGGCCACCGGCAGCGGCAGGCCATAGTCCAGCATCACCTGCCCGCGGAAGAGCGAGACCTTCTGGTACACGCTGATGGCGACAAACGCGCCGATCACAGCGAACTCACCCTGGGCAAAGTTGATGATGCCGGTGACGTTGTAGATGGTAACAAAGCCCAGGGCAAGCAGTGCGTAGATGCTGCCCTGGGTGAACCCGGAGACCAGAAACTGCATGAGTTGGGTCTGTGACACGGACTACTCCCGTACAGTCGTCAGCCGCGCCCGCCTCTTGCTGCTCGAACAGGAGGGGCATAGGGTAGGGGTGGGGCATTGCCCCACCCTACCCAGGCCCCTCCTGCCGTCAGGTCGGATCAGGGAACGTTGGCGTAGTCGGCCGGGGGCACGTACACCCAGCCGCCGGCCTTGATCATCACCAGCACCAGCGACTCCTTGCCGATGCCGTTGTGATCATCGGGGGTGATGTTGAACACCCCGCTGATACCGATGAAGTTGCGGACCTTTGTGGTCAGGAAGCCGCGGATGGAAGCCGGGTCGGCGCCGTGGGCCTCGAGGGCCAGCTTGAGCATCATGATGCCATCCCAGGCGTGACCACCGAAGGTGCTGGGCAGCTTGCCGTAGGCGGTGGTGTAGTCGTCCACGTATTGCTTCAGGGTGGCGTACTGCGGGTCATCCGCCGGCAACTGGTCCCAGATCAGCAGCTTGCCGATGGGGAACAGCACGCCCTCGGCAGCCTCCCCGCCGGTGTCAATGAAGGCCTGGTTGCCGATGCCGTGGTTGTGGATGATGGGGATGTCCAGCCCCAGATCGCGGAACTGCACGGTGAGCGGCGCGCCCTCGCCGGGGGTGGCGTGCACGACCAGCGCCT
>CAYZNA010000044.1:6942-15882 GCA_964478665.1 uncultured Anaerolineales bacterium | reverse complement strand
TAGCTTTTGTAGCCGCCGAATTCTATTCGGCGGCGAGGCGGGCTGAGTAGTTACCAGAAATCTAACATTGTCAAGGTACCATCCGTCGGGGAAGCGTTCGTAGTGCGCCACGGGGCACACGGGCGCCGGCCGCTGTCCCCGGCACACCTTGCGCAACGACCAGACAACGGGTATGCTCAGGAGAGAACGAATCTGGCCGGGAAGTCCGACCTGCCGCAGTACCCCTGCCTTCACCGGACGTACCTCTGTATAGACCGCCGCCGTCTTGAACACCGCGTCGCTCTGCCCCGGACCGCGTCGGTCTGGCCCCGCCAGAACTCATCTGGAGAACTATAATAGCGGCGAGTCAGACTTCGCCCCAACTCAGGAGGCGCTCCCCATGAGCGGCCCAAGAATACTGGTGGTAGACGACGAACCGAGCATCCTCAACCTGGTGAGCGCCTACCTGCGCCCGGAGGGCTACGACGTGCGCACCGCCGCCGACGGCCCCTCCGGCCTGCAGGCCGCGCGCGTTTTCAAGCCGGATCTGATCGTGCTGGACATCATGCTGCCCGGCATGGATGGGCTGGAGGTGCTCACCCGGCTGCGGCGCGAGTCCCCGGTGTACGTGATTCTGCTCACCGCAAAAACCGAAGAGACCGATAAGATCGTGGGCCTGTCTGTGGGGGCCGACGATTACCTGACCAAACCCTTCAGCCCGCGCGAGCTGGCGGCGCGCATCAAAGCCGCGCTGCGCCGCCTGCGAGCCGGCGCCCCGCTGGCGCAGGCCAGCGTGCTCACCTTTGCCCACCTGCGCATTGATACCGGCGCCCGCCAGGTGTGGCTGGACGACCAGCCGGTGGAACTGACGACCATCGAGTTCGACCTGCTGCGCACCCTGGCCGAACACCAGCGCATGGTGCTCACCCGCGAGCAACTGCTGGAGAAAGTCTGGGGCTACGACTACTACGGCGAAGTGCGCGTGGTGGACGTGCACATCGGCCACATCCGGCAGAAACTGGGCGGCGATCGTTTTATTGCCACCGTGCGCGGCGTGGGCTACCGATTCGAAGATGAAAGCGCCTGAGCCATGTTGAGTCACCTTCGCCGCCATCTGGCATGGAAGCTGTTCTTATCCTATCTGATCGTGATTCTGGTCGGGGCAACCGTGCTGGCCAGCGCCGCCGAGTTCGCCGTGCCCGGCGCCTTTGAGCGCCACATGGCCGGCATGGGATCAATGATGGGCGGGGCGGGCGGCATGGGCATGGACCTGTTCGGCAGCTTCCGCGCCGCGGTCAGCGAGGCCCTGGCCCTGGGCGCCGGGGCGGCCACGCTGGTGGCCGTGGCGGTGAGCGTGTTCGTCAGCCGGCAGGTGGTCAGCCCGGTGCAGGCCATGATGGCGGCCAGCCAGCGCATCGCCCGGGGCCAGTTCCACGAGCGCGTGCGCGTGCCTGTCGGCGCCTCCCCGGCTGACCTGGATGAGCTGGCCCAACTGGCGATCAGCTTCAACCAGATGGCCGCCCGGCTGGAGCAGACCGAAACCATGCGCCGCCAATTGATTGGCGACGTGGCCCACGAATTGCGTACGCCACTCACCGCCATCAAAGGCTCCATGGAGGGGCTGCTGGACGGCGTGCTCCTGGCCGAGGCCGAAACCTACCAGCAAATCTACCGCGAAGCCGATCGCCTGCAGCGACTGGTTCAGGACCTGCAGGAACTCAGCCGGGTGGAGGCCGGCGCCTACGAGCTGCATCGCCGCCCGCTGGACCCCGGCGCGCTGCTGGCGGCCGCCGTGGCTCGTCTGGGGCGCCAGTTTGCCGAAAAGGGCGTGGCGCTGGAAACCGAGGTCCCCGCCGGGCTGCCCCCGGCGCCCGCCGACGAGGACCGCATCGGGCAAGTGCTTCTCAACCTGACCGGCAACGCCCTGCAATACACCCCGGCCGGGGGTCGGGTGCGCCTCAGCGTCCGCCGCCAGGGGGAGGCCCTGCTGTTTTCGGTCGCCGATACCGGCCTCGGCATCTCCGCCGAGCACCTGCCGCATCTGTTCGACCGCTTCTACCGGGTGGACAAATCGCGCTCGCGCGCCGGGGGCGGCAGCGGCATCGGCCTGACCATCGCCCGCCATCTGGTCGAATCCCACGGCGGGGGCATCCGCGCCGAAAGCGCCGGCCCCGGCCAGGGCAGCACCTTCAGCTTCACCCTGCCGCTGGCCGCCTGACCCTGGTCTTTATCAAAGCGACGAATGAAACCCATGCTTTCACTCTTCGAGCGCCTGCGGCACAACCTGCGCGCCAGGCTGACTCTGGGCGTTGTGCTGCCTCTCGTCCTCATCCTCGGCGCCTTCACCGCCATCGAATACGCGCGCCACCGCCAGGCGGTATTGACCAACCTCTCGTTTCTGGCTTCCCAGACCGGCCAGGTGATCGAAAACAGCCTCAGGCACGAAATGCGCGCCAGAAATCTGAACGGACTACAGCACATGCTCGATGCCATCGGCAGCACCGGGGCCATCCGGGTAGTCTATTTGCTGGATACCTCCGGCCGGGTGGTGTTTGCGCCGGAAGGTCAGAACGTGGGCAGCCGTCTGGACAACAGCGGCCCTGCCTGCCAGCCCTGCCACGCCCGGCCGGCAGCCGAACGGCCCGGAAGCGTGGTGGTCACGCTGCCCGGCGGGGAGCGCATCTTCCGCAGCATGACCCCCATCGTCAACCAGCCAGACTGCCAGGCCTGCCACGACCCGAGCCAGCGCCTGAACGGGCTGCTGCTAACCGACATCTCCATGGCTCCGCTGGAAGCGCCGCTGGCGCAGGACCTGCGCGAAATCGTCCTGTGGTCGGCCAGCACGATCCTGGTGAGCGTGCTGGTGGTGAACCTGGTGATGAGCCGGATGGTGATGCGCCGCCTGGAGGTCATTGCCCGCACCCTGGCGCGCTTTGGCCGCGGCCAGCCCCACCTGCGGCTCCCTGCCGAACCGCCGGACGAGATCGGCCAGTTGACCGGCGCCTTCAACCAGATGGGGCAGCGCATCGAGGCCGAGGAGGCCGAAAACCGCGCCCTTTCCCGGGCAGTGCGCCAGGAGGCGGCCCGGCGCTACGAGCTGCTCAAACGGCTGATCAGCGCCCAGGAAGAGGAGCGGCGGCGGGTGGCGCGCGATCTGCACGATGACCTCGGACAGCAACTGAGCGGGCTGGCGCTCAGCCTGCAGGCCATCGAGCGGCTGTGGCAGGAGCAGCCGGCGCAAGCGCGCAGCCAGCTCGAGCGCGCGCAGGGGCTGGTGGCAGAGACCACCGAACGAGCCTATGCGATGATCCTCGCCCTGCGCCCCTCGATCCTCGACGACCTGGGGCTGGCGCCGGCCCTGCGAGCGCTCGCCGAACGCGCCCTGAAGGACAGCCCCACCCGGTTCGAGCTGCAGGCAGCCGGACTGTCGCGCCGCCTGCCGCCGGAGATCGAAACCGCGCTCTTCCGCACCTATCAAGAGGCGCTGACCAACGTGGCGCGGCACGCCGGGGCCGGCCAGGTGAGTCTTACCCTGGCGGTGCACAACGGCAACTTCGAAGGAGAGATCACCGACGACGGCTGCGGCTTCGATCTGCAGGAAGTACAGCATCTGATGGAGGAGCACGTGGACCGCACCGGCAGCAGCCCGCGCGGACTGGGACTGCTCGGTATGCAGGAACGGATAGCGCAGTGCGGCGGCACGCTGGAGATCCTCTCCCGGCCCGGGGCCGGCGCCCGTCTGCTCATCCGCCTCCCGCTCCCGGAAACGAATGATGGCTAAAACGATCCGTGTACTCATCGCCGATGATCACACCATCGTGCGGGCCGGCGTGCGCCTGCTGCTGGAGGCCGAGCCGGACATTGAGGTGGTCGGCGAAGCGCTGAATGGCGACGAGGCCATCGCACAGACCGAGTCGCTGCACCCGCACGTGGTTCTGATGGACATCGCCATGCCGGGCAGCGATGGGCTGGGGGCCACCCGCGAGATCAAAAGCCGCTGGCCGCAAGTGCTGGTGCTGGTGCTCACCATGCATCGCTCCGAGGAATACTTCTTCGAGATGCTGAAGGCCGGGGCCTCCGGCTACGTGCTCAAGGGCGCAGAGACCGACGAACTGATCAACGCGGTTCGCGTGGTGGCCCGGGGCGAGGTCTTCCTGTATCCCACCATGGCCCGACAGCTCTTGCAAGACTACCTGAGCCGGCTGAAGGAGCCGCAGGCCGGCGTCCAGCCGGCGCTCACCGCCCGAGAAAAGGAAATCTTGCGGTTGATGGCAGAGGGGTACAGCAACAAAGAGATCGCCGAACGACTGGTAGTCAGCCCCAGCACGGTCCACAGCCACCGGACGAATCTGATGGTCAAACTCAACCTGACCAGCCGCCACGAACTGATCCGCTACGCCCGCGAGCGCGGTCTACTGCCAGAGACGTAGCCAATCCGCCCCCGACTCCCCGGCGAGCAGACGCGCCGCTCGCCACCGAAGAAAACGCCAGGCAGGTTGGCGTTTTTTTCTTCACAATTGGCGCTCCCTCCGATTCCCAAAAGTGAAGAACTGCACTAATGTAACCCCCGGGATACGCTGGAGGGAGTATGGAGACGCGGCGGGTATATGTGTTCTGGAAAAACCCGCTCTTTCACGAGTCGGTGCGCCGACTCTTGAACCACCCACGCATTGAAATCGTGGGCGCGACCTCTGATCGGGCCAATGTGCTGGCTCAAGTTGAAACTCATCATCCAGATATCGTCCTGGTCGAAGAAGATGATGGTGGCAGCCTGTCTGCCAGCACGCTGGAGATACTCGAAGCCAGTTCGGCAGATATGCGGGTGTTCCAGTTGAGTCTGGCCAATAACCAGTTGCGCGTTTACCACCGTCAGTTGCGAAGCATCGGGCAGGTAGAGGATCTGCTCAGGCTAATCCGGGCCGATTGAGGCCCGAAGGAGAATACATCATGAAAGGTCATACGCTTCGATGGATCGTCCCGGGGCTGGTCTGCCTCGCGCTGGCTTTAATTCTGGCGGCCTGCGCTCCGGCCACGCCGGCGCCCACCGCCACTACCGCGCCCACTGCCACCACCGCGCCCACCGCCACGCCCAGGCCCACGGCGACACCGGTCCCCAGCCCCACGCCGCTGCCGGAGCTGAGCGGCGATCCGGTGCGCGGCGGGCTGCTTTACGACGCGTGGTGGAAGGTGACCGGCGCGGACAAGCCGACGACCGACCAGCCGCTGTGGAAGACGCAGACCACCAACACCCGTACCGGCGCCGACACCTGGCGCTGCAAGGAGTGCCACGGCTGGGACTACAAGGGCGTGGAGGGCGCTTACGGCTCCGGTTCCCACAAGACCGGCTTCCCCGGCATCTTCGCGGTCAAAGACAAGCATCCGTTCGAGATTCTGATCGCCCTCCAGGGCGGCGCCAACCCCGAACACGACTTCTCGACCGTAATGGACGAGCAAGCTCTGACCGACCTGGCGCTGTCCGTGGCACAGGCTCAGATGGACACGGCGGAATTAGTGAACGCCGATAAGACCTCCACTGGCGGCGACGCGAACAAGGGGAAGGTCCTGTTCGAAGACACCTGCGCTGCCTGCCACGGCCCGCAGGGCACGGCGATCAACTTTGGCGATGAGGCCGAGCCGGAATATGTCGGCACCATCGCCAACGACAACCCGTGGGAGTTCATCCACAAGGTTCGCTTCGGCCAGCCGGGCACGCAGATGCCCTCCGCCATTGTCGAGGGATGGACGCAGGATGATCTCGCCAACCTGCTCGTCTACGCCCAGACGCTGCCTACGGCCCCCTCGCTCAGCCGGGGCGGGCTGCTGTACGACAAGTGGTGGGCAGTGACCGGCGCGGACAAGCCGACGACCGACCAGCCGCTGTGGAAGACGCAGACCACCAACACCCGCAGCGGCGCGGACACCTGGCGCTGCAAGGAGTGCCACGGCTGGGACTATAAGGGCGCGGAGGGCGCCTACGCTTCCGGCTCGCACAAGACCGGCTTTAAAGGCATTCTGGCCTCGGCCTCCCTCTCGGCTGAAGAACTGACCGCCTGGCTGACCGGGAAGACCAACCCGGATCACGACTTCAGCGCGGCGCTGCCCGAATACGAAATCGGCGCGCTGGCGGCTTTCATCCGCGAGGGTCTGCAGGACACGGCCGCCTATATCAACGCCGACAAGACAGTCAACGGCGATGCCGGGAAAGGTAAAGCCCTGTACGACGGTACTTGCGCCGCCTGCCACGGAGCTGACGGCAAGACGCTCAACTTCGGCGACGAGGCCGGGCCGGAGTTCGTGGGCACGATCGCCAGCGACAACCCCCTGGAGTTCTTCCATAAGGCCTCGTTTGGACAGCCGGGGGCCGCGGCCATGCCCGCCGGCGCCAGCCTCGGGTGGACGCCGGAGGACATCGACAACCTGCTGGCTTACGCCCAGACGCTGCCGGCAAAGTAAGCCATGTTATTGCGGCTGAAAAGGCCGAACCGCACAGCGGGCCGGGGGAGTGGCTCCCGGCCCGCTTTGCTGGCGAGCGCAGCACAGGCTTGCTCACTCTGACAGGACGACATGACACTCTCTCGTCGTAGCTTCCTCAAGCTCTCTGTCGCCGGCGGCGTAACTGCGGCGGTGGGCGCCGGCCTGAATCAGTCGTTCTTCGAGGCCGCTGCGCAGGCCGGGGCGCCCCGCTACACGCAGCAATGGTTATCCACCATCTGCCTGATGTGCCCCGGCGGGTGCGGCCTACTGGTGCGCACGGTAAACGGGCGGGCGGTCAAAATCGAGGGCAACCCGCTGCACCCGGTCAACACCGGCAAGGTCTGCCCCAAGGCCAACGCCGCGCTGCAGGTGCTTTATGACCCCGATCGCCTGCGCGGGCCCATGCGCCAGACGGGGGAGCGTGGGAGCGGAGACTGGCAGCCCATCGCCTGGGATGAGGCTATCCAGCTCGTCGCCGAGCGCCTCACGACGCTGCGCGCCGACCCCGGCCCGCACACGCTCGCCTTCATGTCCGGCCGGGTGCGCGGGCAGATGGCCGGGTTGATTGATCGCTTCCTGGGTGCCTGCGGTTCGCCCAACCACATCCGGCACGACAGCCTGAGCGTGGATGGCGAACGCATTGGCAACGAACTGACCTACGGTCATCACGAGCAACTGGCCTACGACTGGGACAACTGCAACTATGTGCTCAGTTTCGGGCGCGCATTTCTGGAGGCTTCTCGTCCCACCGTGCGCCAGATTCGCGCCTTTGGCGCCATGCGCCGCGACCGGCCCAACCGGCGCGCCAGGTTCGTGCAGGTTGACACGCGCTTCTCGATCACCGCCGCCAAAGCCGACGAGTGGGTGCCCATCCGCCCGGGAGCCGATGGCGCGCTCGCCCTGGGACTCGCCAACGTCATCATCGCCGAGGGGCTATATGACGCCGAGTTCGTGCGCAAGCATACTTTCGGGTTTGAGGATTGGACCGACGACGGCGGGGGCGCGCACGAAGGCTTCCGCACCTTCGTCTTGCACAACTATCACCCGGTCCAGGTGCAGGCCATCACCGGCGTGCCGGCCAACACCATCGTGCGGCTGGCGCGAGAATTCGCCACCACCCAGCCGGGCATTGCCACCGGCGGGCGCGGCGCTGCCATGCACACCAACGGCGTCTACAGTTGGATGGCAATCCAGACCCTCAACGCCCTGGTCGGCAGCATCGAAGTTCCCGGCGGCGTCATGGTGCAGATCTACCCCCCCTACGCCGCCTGGCCGGACCTGCCGCCCGATCCCATCGCCGAGGCCGGGCGCACAATGCCCCGCCTGGACGGCGCCGGGACGCGCGCGCACCCGCTGGCCCGCAACGTTTACCAGAGCTTGCCGGAACACATCCAGACCGTGGACCCATACCCGCTGAGCGCGCTCTTCCTGTACTACACCAACCCGCTGTTCTCCTCGCCGGATGTAGGCCGCTTCTACAAGGCCATCGAGAAAGCGCCTTTCATCGTTTCCTTCTCGCCCTTTCTCGACGATAGCAGCGCCCAGGCCGACCTGATCCTGCCCGATCACACTTTCCTGGAACGGCTGCAAGACGACGAGATCGAACCCAGCCTGGGCTACCCGGTAGTGGGCCTGCGCCAGCCGGTTGTCGCGCCACTGTTCGACACGCGCGACAGCGGTGACGTGCTCATTCAGATTGCCCGGGCCATGGGTGGAACGGTGGCGGAAGCCTTCCCGTGGGACGATTTCTCCGCCCTCGTCCAGTACCGCCTCAGCGGGCTGTGGGCCGCCGAACGTGGCTCGATCCGCGCCACGGACTACGTGCACTTCTGGAAGGAGCTGACCACGCAGAGCGTCTGGCACGATGCGCCCTACGCCTTCGGCCAGTGGGGGCGCGTGTTCAACACGCCCTCCGGCAGGTTTGAGTTCCACTCGCAGCGGCTGAGCGCCCGGCTGGAGGAGTTGCGCGAGGGGCAGAATCTGGATGATTGGCTGAGCCAACTGGGGATCAGCGCGCGCGGCGACGCGGTATTTATGCCCCATTTCGAACCTCCGCGTTTCGCCGGCAAGGGCGAGGAGTACCCCTTTTACCTCAACACCTACAAGCTGATGACGCACGCCGAAGGCCGGGGTGCGAACGCCCCCTGGCTACAAGAAAAGCTCGGCCTGCACATCAAACGCAGGTGGCAGGTATGGGTAGAGATTAACCCAGAGTCCGCCGACCGGCTGGGAATCGCCGGCGACGATTGGGTGCGGGTCGAGTCGCCGCTCGGGCCACGGATCAAGCTCCAGGCCGTGCTCTACCCCGGCGCCCGGCCGGACACGGTCAACATCCCGTTTGAGCAGGGACATCGGGCCTATGGGCGCTGGGCCGGCGGCCGCGGCGAGAATCCAAACTGGATCATCGCCGACGAGTACGACCAACTGGCCGGGACCGCGGCGTGGTTTGCCACGCGGGTGAAGGTGTACCGGGCGTGAAACGTGAAA
>CAYZNA010000044.1:2605-6842 GCA_964478665.1 uncultured Anaerolineales bacterium | reverse complement strand
ATGCCTCGTTGGGGAATGGTAATTGATCTCGACCGCTGTGTGGCCTGCCAGGCCTGCACGGCCGCCTGCCGCGCGGAGAACAACGTGACCTTCGCCGGGCCGGAAGGCGCGTTGCAGAGCCGCGCCATCTTCTGGCACGAAGTGCTCTCGCAGGTAGAAGGGGAATATCCCAACGTGCGCGGCCAGTTTATCCCTCGCCCGTGCATGCACTGCGAGAACCCGCCCTGCGTGCGCGTCTGCCCGGTGGGCGCCACCTACCAGAACGAGGAAGGGCTGGTGTTGCAGCGGTACGAGCGGTGTATCGGCTGTCGTTATTGCATGGTGGCCTGCCCCTACGCTGTACGCCACTTCAACTGGCAGGCGCCCGAGTGGCCTGATGGCATGGACCGCTACCGCAACCCGGACGTCCCCGTGCGGCCAAAAGGCATCGTGGAGAAGTGCACCTTCTGTTCCCACCGGCTGCCGGTGCCGGCCTGCAACCAGGCCTGCCCGGGCAACGCGCGCTTCTTCGGCGATCTGGATGACCCCGACAGCACGGTCTCACAGTTGGCGCGCGGCCCGCGCGCCTTCCGGCTGCTGGAAGATCTGGGCACCAATCCCAAAGTCTATTATCTGCGAGAAGGAGCCTAGCGTGGACGACCGTGAAGCGGTGCTATTGAAGCCCATCGAAAAGACCGGGCGCGGCTACTACATCGCAGTCAGCCTGCTCGCGCTGATCCTTGCCTGGGCCGCCTTTGCTTACACCCGCCAGTTGGTCGGGGGCCTGAGCGTGACCGGCCTGAACACGCCGGTCTACTGGGGGCTGTACATCACCAACTTCGTTTTCTTCATCGGCATCAGCCACGCCGGCACGCTGGTCTCCGCCATTCTGCGCGTGTTCGGCGCCGAGTGGCGCCGCCCGATCACCCGCGCGGCCGAGGCCATCACCGTGTTCGCGCTTGTGCTGGGAACCGGCAACATCGTGATTGACATGGGTCGCCCCGACCGGTTGCTGAACATGCTCCGCTACGGCCGCTTCCAGTCGCCGCTGGTGTGGGACGTGGTCTCGCTCTCGATCTACCTGACGGCCAGCATCACCTACCTCTTCTTGCCGCTCATCCCGGACCTGGCCATCCTGCGCGACCGGCCCGGCCTGGCCCCGTGGCGACGCTGGCTGTACACCAGACTCTCGCTGGGCTGGACCGGAACGGAAAAGCAGAAGCAGCGCCTGGAACGACTGATCGGCATCATGGCCGTGCTCATTATCCCCATTGCCGTCTCGGTGCACACCGTGGTCTCATGGGTGTTCGCCATGACCATACAGCCCATGTGGCACAGCACCATCTTCGGCCCGTACTTCGTCATCGGGGCCATCTTCTCCGGCATCGCCACGCTCATCATCGTCATGGCGATCCTGCGCAAGGCCTTCGGGCTGTACCACTACATTACGGCCCGCCACTTCAGCAACCTGGGCCTGCTGCTGATGATCTTTGCCTTCCTATGGGCCTACTTCACCTTCTCCGAATACCTGACCGAGTTCTACGGCAACGAGCCGGCCGGCATGCGCGTGCTGTTCGCCAAACTGACCGAGGAGTTCTCCTCGATCTTCTGGGCCATGTGGCTGTTCAACTTCCTCATTCCCTTCGTGGTGCTCAGCAACCGGCGCACCCGCACGGTGACCGGGACGGTTCTCACCTCCATCCTGGTCAACGTGGGCATGTGGCTGGAACGGTACAACATCGTGGTTCCCACCCTCACCCGCCCGCGCCTGCCAACCCCGGTGGCCTCCTACTTCCCCACCTGGGTGGAGTGGTCGGTGCTGCTGGGCAGCTTTGCCATGTTCGCCATGCTGTACGTCGTCTTTTCCAAAGTTTTCGCGATCGTCTCGGTCTGGGAGGTGCGCGAAGGCGAGGAAATCGAGGCCCGGCAGCAGGCATTCACGCAGGCAGTAGAGGCGGCCCACGGCCTTCCCGGTAATCTCAGTTCGCAGGGCGCCGGGGGGACAGGCCCGTAAGCAGGGGTCGGTTACTGACGACCTGACCACGGACTCACCTCACCGGCCAGAACCCCACCATGAAACCGGAAACCAACCCCTACTCGCAAAGATACCGAGAGCTTGCCCTGGCCTTTTGCCCACCGGGGGCCGGGGCTGCCCGCGATCTGACCCTGGCCTACACCCGGCTGTTTCTCGGCCCCGGCCGGCCGCTCGCTCATCCCTACGAGTCGGTGGTTCTCGAAGGCCGCTTGATGGGCGCGGCGGCGGCGCAAGTCGCGGCGTGTTACGCGCAGGCCGGCCTCCACCTGAGCGCGGCGCAGCGCGAGTTGCCCGACCACATCTCGGTCGAACTGGCTTTCATGGCGCACCTCGCCGCCCGCGAGGAGCGCGACCCGCTGGCCGGCTTCCCGGACCGGCGCCGCTTTTTACGCGAACACCTCGCGCGCTGGTTGCCGCAGTTCTGCGAGAGAGTCGAGGCAAGCGGCGCGCACCCCTTCTATTCTGAAGCGGCGCGAGCGGCCCGCGAGCTGGTGGAGGCCGACATGGCCCGCGCTGCAATCCGGGATTGTGGACTGCGGATCCCGCATCCGCCCCCGACCCGCCATCCAGAACCCGCAACCCGGCGCCGCTACCCCAACATCTGCCTGGGCGTGGACCCGGCCCGCTGCACCCTGTGCACCCTGTGCGCCGACGCCTGTCGCCCCGGCGCGCTGAGCGCTGAGTGCGCCCCAACAACGATCAGCCTGACCTTTGACCCGGCTCGTTGCCACGGCTGCCGGGCCTGTCTGCGGCTGTTCCCGGAGAAGGCAGTCAGCGTCAGACGCGGCGCCCCGCTCGCCGCGCCCCCCTCCGGCCCCCGGAGCGTGGTTGCCACAGCCCGGCGAGTGGTCTGCCCCGGCTGTGATCGCCCGCACATCGCGGAGCCGTGGCTGGAGCGACTGGCCGGGCGATTGGGCGGTGGCGAAGCCGCCCGGCGTTCCCTGGCCCTCTGCCCGGTGTGTAAGATTGCCGTGGGTGGCGGCCGGCCTGCGCCGCCTGCTGTCCGTTACCCGTCGGAGTCGTTTGCCAGTGTCTAGAAAGCCAGCCTGCCTTCTCATTGCACTCTCGCTGTGCGCGGCGGCGCTGCTGGCAATCGTCCTGTCGCGCCCGGCCAGCGGCCAGTCGCCATCGGGGCAGCGCCAGGGCCAGCCGGGATACGTCGGCTCGACCACCTGCGCCCGCTGCCACGCCAACACCTACGCCACTTTCCAGCAGACCTGGCACCCGAACATGTTGCGCCCGGCCGACGACTCGATCATCCTGGGCGACTTCTCAAGCAGCGACCCCGATCTCACCTTCCACCGCGAGGGCGTGAAGTGGGTGCTCGGCGGGCAGTACAAACAGCGTTACCTGACCGAAATTGACGGCCAGTTGTACGTCGAACTGGCCGAATGGAACGTGTTGACGCACGACTGGGTCTCCTACGTGACCGGCGAGTGGTCGGGCGATGAGGCCAAAATCTGGCGCCTGCGCCCCTACGGACAGTACTGCGCCGGCTGTCACACCACCGGCTACGATCCGGCCACCGGGACCTGGGTGGAGCCAGGGGTGGGCTGCGAGGCCTGCCACGGCCCGGGCGCTGAGCACGTCGCCTCCACCGGTAACCGGACGAAGATCACCAATCCGGCCGAACTCGACTTTCAGCAACAGGTAGAAGTCTGCGCGCAGTGCCACAGTCGGGGGGAGGCCCCGGTTGGGGGGTATTCCTTCCCGGTGGGCTACTACCCCGGCGGCCCGGCCCACTTGAGCGAGACCTTTGTGCTCTCCACCGACCCGGGCGATTTCTGGCCGGACGGCACGGCCAGACGTCACCACATGCAGTATCAGGACTGGCGTCAGGGGGCGCACAAGGATAGTGTGAGCTGCATCTTCTGCCACACTTCCCACAGCGTCGGCGAGACCGACCATCAGACGCGGATGGTGGGCAACGACCGCTGTCTGGTCTGCCACGAGGGGAAGTCTGATCTTGCCGCTCACATCCCCTTCATGGCCCAGGCGGTGGACCGGGTGAACTGCACGGACTGCCACATGCCCCAGGTGTCCAAACTTGTGCCGAGCGACTTCCAGATTCGCAGCCACACCTTCCGCCCCCCGGACCCGGCGCTCAGCATTGCCTATGGCGGCCAGCAGAGCATGCCCAATGCCTGCACGCTGTGTCACGAAGACCAGACGCCGGAGTGGGCCGCGGCTGTGCTCGGTCAGGAGCTGCCGCCCGCCGGCGCC
>CAYZNA010000044.1:0-2595 GCA_964478665.1 uncultured Anaerolineales bacterium | reverse complement strand
ACACGCCTCGCGCCGCCCACGCCGCTCCCCATTCCCACGCGGGTGGTTGCCCGGGCGGGCGCCTTGGGGAGGGATCGCCCCTGGCGCCGCCGCAGGCGTCCCCGCGCGGACAGAATACCTGGTTATATGGGCTGGGGCTGGCCGCGCTCGTCGCGGCCTCGGGCGCCCTGTGGGCGCGGCGCAGGGCAAGAGCGGTCAGGAATTAGTGCCATGCGACTTAAGCGTTACCTATTGCGCTCGGTGATACTGCTCCCCGGCCTGGCCCTGCTGCTTGCGGCCTGCCTGGGCGAGCCGGCGCTGCCGGCGCTGGAGGCCGATCCGGCCCCGACCCTGCCGCCGCCGCCGGCGAACGCCACCGTCGCAGCCGCGCCACGCCTCAGCCTGAGCCTCAACGGGCAGGCGCCCGTTTCCAACCAGCCCATCCCGCAAATCCCTCACGACCTGATCGGCCGCAGCGATTGCTTGATGTGCCACAAGCAAGGCGTGGGCGGCGCGCCGCGCATCCCGGACGCCCATCGCGGCCTGGAAAGCAGCGCCTGCCAGACCTGCCATGTTGCGCCCGCCGGCGCCCAACTGAGCGGCAGGGAAATGTACGCCCGGGTGTGCGCTCGCTGTCACGGCGAGCAGGGACAGGGCGGCGTCGGGCCGGCGCTCAACCTGAAGCCCTACCTGCGCGGCGTAACCGACGCCGACCTGCGCGCGGCGATTGTGCGCGGGCGCGGCGCATCGGAAATGCTGGCCTGGGGAGATCTGGGCCTGCTCAGCGAACGGCAGATTGACGAAATTGTGGCCCTGATCCGCGCCTGGGAACCCACCGCGCCGGAAACCGCCGGCCCGGTGGCAGCCGCGCCCGCTAGCGCCGCCAGCGGCGACCCCGTCAAAGGGCAGGCGCTGTTCGCCCAATTGTGTACCGGTTGCCACGGGCTGAGCGGCGAGATCGCAGTCGGAGAAGGCCTGATTCTGCGGGAGGCGGCCGGCTCGCAGGACGATGCCACCCTCGCCGGGCGGATTCGCGACGGCGGCGCGGGCATGCCGCCCTTCCACGCGCTGCTCACCACCAACGACATCAACAATCTGCTGGCCCTGATGCGCACCTGGGGCGCCGCGCCTGCGTCCGCGCCGACTGCCATCGCCATCAGCGGGCGGGAGGTATTCGCGAGGGTCTGCGCCCGCTGCCACGGCCAGAACGGCGATGGCGGCGTTGGCCCACCGCTCAACTCAAAGGAGTTTCTGGCCGCCTACGACGACGAAGCAGTCCGCCAGTGGATCGAGCGCGGTACGCTGGGAACCAGCATGCTCTCGTGGGGCGATCTGGGACTGCTGACCTCCGGGCAAATTGACGAGCTGGTGGCCTTCATCCGGGCGTGGCAGCCGGACGCGCCTTCGACCGCCGGCGGGGCGCAGGCCAGGGGGCCGGCCGATGCCGCTCGCGGCGACGCTGCCCACGGGCAACAACTCTTTGCCCAGTTCTGCTCGGGCTGTCACGGCCTGCAAGGCGAACGTCAGACTGGCGGCGTCACGCTGAACTCCGCGGCGTTTCTGAGCAGCCTCAACGACGAACTCATCGCCTCCCAGATTCAGAACGGCGGCCGGCAAATGCCTTCCTTCCATGCGGTCCTGACCGGCCAGGACGTGAACGATTTGCTGGCCTTCATGCGCGCCGGGTTCACCACCACCGGCCTCACCGCCGTTCCCGCTTTCGCCGCAGACCTGTTGCCGATCTTCGAGCAGAAGTGTGCGCCCTGCCACGGGACGCTCGGCGGCTGGAGCGCCGCGACCTATGACAGTGTGCTCAACAGCGGCCAGCACACCCCGGTCGTAGTCCCCGGGGACCCGGATAACAGCCTGCTGGTGCAGAAGTTGCGCGGCACACAGACCACCGGCGGCCCCATGCCCCCGGGCGCGCCGCTGGCGGCAGATGAGATCGAGCTGGTCGTGCGCTGGGTTCAGAGCGGCGCGCCGGACAATTAGCACCTCTATTACGAGCATGTTCCGTCGGATTCTTCTTCTCATCATTCTTCTGATCGTGGCCGGGGTGGTCGGGGCGGCGTTGCTCACCCGCGCGCAGGTGCTGGCCGCTCCCGAACAACCGGTACCCTACAGCCACCGCACACACGTCGAGGCCGGCGTACAGTGCCTCTTTTGCCACGCCAATGCGCTGCGCTCGGAGGCTGCCGGCATCCCCCCGGCCCAGAAGTGTATGGGCTGTCACGCTGTGATCGCTGCCGGCGGCCCGGCCATCCAGCTCGTGGCGGGCTACTGGGAACGCGGCGAGCCGATCCCGTGGAAACGGGTGAACCGGCAACCAGCGTTCGTCTACTTCAGCCATCAGCCCCATCTGGGCGCCGGCCTCAACTGCGAAACCTGCCACGGCGATGTCGGTCAGATGGACGTGGCCCATCCGGTGGTGAAGATGGACATGGGCTGGTGCCTGGACTGCCACCTGAAACAACCTGAAGATAAGGTAGCGCGCCTGATAGACTGTCTGGCATGTCACAAGTAGCTATCGCTGATCCGTGGTCCGTATCAAGACCCTGAGGGTCTTCGAGACCCTCAGGGTCCGTAAGAGAATAAGTTCCGTCAAGACCCTAAGGG
>CAYZNA010000043.1:11771-16041 GCA_964478665.1 uncultured Anaerolineales bacterium | reverse complement strand
GGCGGGGCCGGCGGCGGGGGTGGGGCCGGGGGCGGGGCCGGCGGCGGGGGCGGGGGGTAGGGGCGACCCGCCGGGTCGCCCGTACAGCAGGCGGGCGGCGGCCTCCAGCAGGATTCCGGTCGGGGCGCAGGTATGGCCCTCATCGGCCAGTTGGGAGAGGGCGTGGGCCAGCCCGGCCTCCTGCCGGGAGGGGGAATCGGGCGGCAGGCCGAGGGCCAGGGCGATTTTGTCGGCAGTCTTGAAGCCAATGCCCCAGATGTCGCGTGCCAGGCGGTAGGGATCGGCCTGCACGGTGGCGATAGCCGCGTCGCCGTAGTGTTTGTAGATTTTTACGGCCAGCCCGGTGGTCACGCCGTGGCTCTGCAGGAAGACCATCACTTCTTTGATGGCTTTCTGGGCCTGCCATGCCCCGGTGATCAGGGCGTAGCGCCGCGGGCCGATGTCCAGCACTTCGCGCAGGCGGTGGGGCTGGTGGTCAATCACGTACAGGGTCTGCTCGCCGAACTCGCCCACGATCTTGTCGGCGGTGCGCGGGCCAATGCCTTTGATCAGCCCGGATCCGAGGTAGCGGCGGATGCCCTCGGCGCTGGCCGGAAGCAGTTGCTCGCAGCTTTCGGCGCTGAACTGCCGGCCATAGGTGGGGTGGTTGGTCCAGCGCCCGTGCAGCCGCAGCCGTTCGCCGGGGCTGATCTCCGGCAGGTTGCCCACCACGGTGACCAGTTCGTCCGGACGGTTGGGTTTCCCTGCCGGGGCCAGGCGCAGCACGGAGTACCCGTTCTCCGCGTTGAAGAAGGTGATGCGTTCGACGAGGCCTTCGAGAGAGTCCAGCAAGTTATGTTTCGGGAGGAGATTGCCTGAGCCGGGCAGGTCCGCGCCCCTCGACGAAGTTCAGGACGAGTTGCGCATATCGGTCGAAATCGCCGAGGTTGTTTTGCAGATCGTCGTAAATCTACTCGTCGTCCACTTCCCAATAAAGATGCACTGATCGGTTGCGAAGGCCGGCCATTTGCCTGAGCGTGACGGTGAAGTCGCCGGGCAAGATGCCGTTCTCGTTCAAGACGGTAAAAACGTCGCGGTAGTCCCTCGGCGCGCGCAAGCGCTCTGAGGCAATGATGTGCGTGCCGAGATTGATGCAGGTTTCGATGGCGACCTGCAAGTAGTACTTCGCGCCGCCGACAGTGGTACGATCCTGAAGAAATGCCTCCCGATCCACTTGAGCGATGTCGCGCAAATAGCCGGCGTATGCCGCCAGGTTCTGCAGAAGCCCATTAACTTTGTGAGGGTCGGCCATATAAACCATGCTCCCGAATGCTGTCGCAGAACTCTTCTCGCATCCATTCGACGACGGGAAGAAAGTCAAAGTACTCGAGGCGGGCGCGAGTTTCGAATTCGATGCGCGTTGCCTCATCGCGCGCAAACAGGAGGATACCTTCGGTCACGACCAGTCCGCGCAGCACCACGGGCGCATCGTTGATCACCCTCACATCCGCGCCGGCAAGACCGCATCGCCGGCCGATCTCCTCTTCCAGCGCCAGTTCAAAGCGCAGCTGCCCGGCCGGCCGCACTGCATCCGTCTCTACCACTACAGCGATGTCCACATCGCTGAACGGGTGGGTCTGCCCGGCTGCAACCGAGCCATAGAGGTAGGCCAGAGCGACCGGATGTCCGGCTAGCACACTGGCCACACAGGGCTTGATTGTTGCAGTAATGGTTTCGACGGAATGTAGCGCCCCCGGTTTCATAGCACCCATTCTAACCGAAAGGGGCAAAGGTCTCAAGCGCGGCGCGACGCGCCGCCGGGGCCGGGGCCGGCGGGGCGAGAAATGAGAGCCGGCCCCGGCGGTGCTGCCCGAGCTGCCCACCGGCGCGGTGCAGATCAACTGGCTGCGGTGGAGCAGACACGTGTAGGCGTCATGCGCCGGGCCATCCGAGCCGGCCGCGGGGTGGCATCTGGCGGCTTCGGTGTTGCTGAAGACTTTCTGCGCGGCGATTAAAAAATGAATGTAGTCGAGTTCGTCACATTTGGGCGGGTTCATGCCCACGGTGTACTCGACTTACGGCAAGTGCGTAACTCCTGACGGTATACGTGCGCTTTGTGGATTCGGCCGGCAACGTTTCCGACGTGGTGGGCGCTTCGATTGTGCTGGATACCACCGCGCCGGCCGGCCCCTCCCCTCAGTTCCCTCCCCCGGAGAGAAACGCCAGCGCCCGGTTCTCTTCTGCGTTCATTACCACTTCCAGCGTTCGTCCATCGGATACGGCCGGCACGTCAATCACGCGCAGGGCCGGGGCAAGGGCCGCGTCCTGCGGGCTGAGTGCAGCCAGAACGCTGGGGGAGTCCAGCAGAAAGCGGCGGTTGAAGACCGCGCCGGGTTGCTCCGGGAACACGGCCAGCGAGTAGATGCCGGCCTCCACCAGGTCTTGAAAAAAGTGAGTGCCGTAAGACGGCTCCGTAGCATCGTGGCCGGTGATGATCTCGACCAGCGCAGCCGCGCGATAAAGGTCGGCGTAGCTCACTTTCACCCCGAACTCCGGGCTGGAGGATCCCCAGCGCCCGGGGCCGATGAGCAGGTAGGGCTGGTCGGCAAGGTGCTGGTTGAGCCGGCCCACCGCCCGCGCCACCGAGAGGCGGGCCGAGCTATCGGGCAGGCGGTGGTAACCCTCCGGATCCACGTACACCACGTAGCGCACGCCGGTCAGGTGCCCGTCGGGGACGAGATGCGCGCTGGCGAAAACCTGATCAGCCTGCGGTACGTCCTGCGGCAGGGCGATTTCCGCCCCGGAAAGGCGCGCGTGCTGCGGCCGGCACTGTAACAGATAGGTACGAAAGCGGTCGGGGGCGGTCGAATCAAAGACAGCAGCAAACTCAATGTCCACCGGGCAACCGTAGTGCTTCTCCAGCGTTTGCAACAGGTGCTTCATGCGCTCCGGCCAGCCGCTGTGGGCCAACAGCCCATCGAAGGTGAGCACCAGCGGCTCGATTGAGCCGGTGCGAACCGGGGAGAGATGGTCGCCGCGATCGGTCTGGCCCAGCATGGGAGCCGCCGGATGGTCTGCCTGAAAGACCTCCCGGATGGGGATGGTAGTGAAGGTGTTGGCCCGCAAATCCAGCACATCTGCCTGGCGCTGGCTGTAGCGCCGGATCTGCGGCAGGCCGACCACCGGCCGCAGTTCGGGGCGGGTGAGGGCAACCAGCCGGGGATGGTCCTGCGCCTCCTGCTCCACGGCGCGGGTCCCCAGCCCGAACACCAGCCGCAGGAAGCCGTCCTCGCTGCGGAAACGGGCGTGCCAGCGAAAGCGATTCCGGCTGTAGCCCACCCCGGCCACCGGAGGAAAAAAGAAGTGGTTCCGGTAGGGTTGACCCTGCACGGTCTGGATGAGCAGGGCCATGCGCTCGTCGTAATCCAGCAGGCCCATCTGGCGGCGATAGAGCAGCGCATCCGGGTTGTACACGCTGGCGAAGATGCGGCCAATCGCGGTCTTGAGCGCCCGCAGGTTCTCTTCGGGCGCGCCCTGGTTGGGGCAGAAGTGGCTTTCGTACTTGCCGGCAAAGGAGGTGCTGAAGCTATCTTCCAGCAGGCTTGAGGAGCGCGCGATGAGCGGCGTGCGGCCCAGATCGCCCAGCATGGCGGCCAGTTGGTTCTCGAACTCTTCCGGGAAACGACCGTTGATGTAGGCCTGCTGAATGCGAGGGTAGTCCTCGCGGATTTCCTCGACGCTTTTGTATTTCTGGTTAATCCACGACAGCCCGTTGAGCTGCATGAACTGATAAAACACATCCGCGCCCACGTAGCGGGAGGGCGGGGCAATCACCGCGGCCAGTTCCGGGTCGCCGCTTTCTTTCAGGATGCGGGCGGCTAACAGCAGTCCCCCGGCCTTGCCGCCGATCTTCCCGGTCCCCAGCCGGCGGCGGCGCACTTCGCGCAAGTCGTCAATGGTCAGCCAGCGCTTGGCGACTCCGACATACTCCAGATGGTCGCTGATCAAGGCCCTGACCAGCACCACGCGAATCTCTTCCAGATGGTGTTGGACTTGCGCCTGCCGCTCTGCCGGGTAGACCTCGTAGGCGGCCGCTTGCCGAAACAGCAGGTCTAGCGGGGCCAGCTCGGGGTTGAAGGTCAGTTCCACCTCGTGCGCGGGCCGGCGTTCGGCTGGGCCTGGTAATCGTACACAGCGCCCCAGTACTGGCGAACGACCACATCCGTACCCGAGTCGTCCCGCAGCGCGGCTTCCGCGTCCAGGAGGTTGGACCAGCGCTCGGGAGCCACGT
>CAYZNA010000043.1:4304-11761 GCA_964478665.1 uncultured Anaerolineales bacterium | reverse complement strand
CTCCTCACAGTGCGCCTGGGGCAGGTTGTAGGCAAAATAGAAGTCGGTCAGGTAATCGCGCACCTGGTTTTTGCGCTCTTCCCAGGTCTCGCTGGTTTCCTGGCCGAAAGGGTCTACCAGCCCCTCCCGCCGCTGCGACTGGATGGCTTTGTGCCGGACCTCGTTCTCAAAGACCTCGCGAGGGATGACGCCGCGCGCGAACAACTCCTCGCGCATGCGCTGGCGAATGCGCGAGGCAAGGATGGGGTATTGCGTGATCTGCAGGTAGAGCTGCAAGACGGCCGGCAGGCCGGAGAGTTCGGTGGGCATGGATTCGTGGAGCGTGGACGCTTCGCGGGAGGGTGGAGAGCATCGCGCTACTCTCCACGCTCCACCCTTCACGGTTACACCCAGCCGCGCAGTTCGACGGCCTCCGCCACCCGCTGCACGGCCACTACGTAGGCCGCCAGCCGGGAGTGTACCCTGCGCCGTTCGCGCTCGTTGTGCACAGCGTGGAAGGCAGCCGTCATTTTCTTGTCCAACCGCTCGTACACAAGGGCTTCGTCCCAGTAATAGCCGTAAGCGTTCTGGACCATTTCAAAGTACGAGACGGTCACGCCGCCGGCGTTGCACAGGAAGTCCGGGATGACGTACACCCCATTGCGATACAGGATGTGATCGGCCTCCGGCGTGGTCGGGCCGTTGGCCAATTCGGCCACAATTCTGGCTTTGATGCGCGGCGCGTTCTCCTCGGTGATCATGTTCTCCAGCGCAGAGGGAATCAGCACCTGCACGTCCAGCTCCAGCAGTTCCGCGTTGCTGATGGCCCTGGCGCCGGGGAAGCCGATCACAGAGCCGGTTTCCGCCTTGTGTCGGGACACAGCCCCAAAGTCCAGCCCGCCCGGGGCGTAGATTCCGCCCCGCGAGTCGGAGACAGCCACAACCTTCAAGCCGAGCAGTTCCTCACCCAACTTGTGCGCAAACGAGCCGGCGTTGCCGTAGCCCTGAATGGCAGTGGTCGCGCCCTTCAGGTCAATCCCGAGCACTTTGCCGGCCTCGCGGGTGCAGAAGATGCCGCCCCGGGCGGTGGCGTCGCCGCGCCCGGCCGAGCCGCCCAGCGCCAGCGGCTTGCCGGTGATCACGCCGAACTCGTTGTAGCCCTTCAGGAAGGCGTATTCGTCCGCCATCCACGCCATAATCTGCGGCGTGGTGTACACGTCCGGGGCGGGCACGTCCTTCTCCAGCCCGATGATGCGCCCCACCTGGCGGATGTAGGCCCGGCTCAGGCGTTCCAGCTCGCCGGCCGACATTTCCTTGGGATTGCACACAATGCCGCCCTTGCTGCCGCCGAGGGGGATATCTACTACGGCGCACTTCCACGTCATCCATGCTGCCAGGGCGCGCACGGTGTCAATGGTCTCGTCGGGGTGGAAGCGGATGCCGCCCTTGTTCGGCCCGCGCGCATCGTTGTACTGTACCCGGAAGCCGTGAAAGACCCGGGTGGAGCCATCGTCCATCTTCACCGGCAGCGTGACGTGCAGTTCGCGCAGCGGCCAGCGCAGCAGCTCATGCGTTGCAGGCGCCAGGCCCAGTTCTGCCGCTGCCTCGTCCAGTTGCTGCCGGGCGATGCTGAACGGGTTCAGGCGACCGTTCGGAGAGGCTTTGCTTTCCAGCTTGTGAGCTTTAACTGCCTCAATCATAGAAGAACTCCTTTCTCAGTGTGGGGTGAGTGGAATAGTGGGACGTGTGGATGGAAACAGATGGAAACAGAATGAGAGCAGGCTCTATGCGAAGCCTGCTCTCACAAACTACTACAGCAGCATCCCGGTCAGGGATTCTGCCGAGCAATTCACAGATGATGGGCACGTAGCGCCGCAGACCGGGAAACATGCGCGCTCGCAGGGAGCAAAACGATTGTACCTCAACGTCCGGCATGACCATCCCGGTCAGTATAAGCCTGCTGCGAAGAGGTGTCAAATGCCCCCGTGGCCCCGGGCGCGCACCAGCCCGGCCAGCGCCGGCTGCTCGCGCAGCAGCGCGATCAGGTCCGGGGCCGATTTGAGGCCCTTCACCTTCAGCCGGGCCGTCAGGTCGGAGTCGGGCACGGTGGGTGAAGCGTGAAACGTGAAAACGTGAAACGCGTCACGCACCTTTCATCTGCCTCAGCGCGGGGTTGGGGCCGGGGTCGGTTGGGCGGTGGGGGCCAGCTCAGGCAGCGGCAGCAGGAAGGGGTTGTTGGAGGGCACCAGCATCACCTGAATCCCCGGCGAGAGCTTCTCCACGTAGCGGTAGGTCACCAGTTCGAGGTTGTCCCGCAGTTGATCGGCGATCAACCCCAACGCTTCGGCCTCGGCCTCGGCCTGAATCACCCTGGCCTCCGCGTCGGCTTTGGCGCGGATCACGACCGCGTCAGCCAGACCCTGCGCCTGCTGGCGGGCCTGCTCGGCCTCCTGTTTGCGCTGCTCCACCACAAATTTGGCCTGCTGCGCCAGCTGCTCGGCGATCTGCTTTTGTTCCACCGAGGCGGCGTATTCCGGCGAGAAGGTGATGTTGCGCAGGATGAAGTCCTCCAGAATGAGACCATTCTCGCCCAGTTTGGTCCTCAGCCGCTCGCGCACACCACTGATCAACTGGTCGCGTTGGGTGGAAACGATTTCTTCTACCCCAAGCTGTGAGGCCTGGTCGCGAATAATGCCGCGCGACTGTGGGCGCACCAGTTCATCGGTGTAACGGCCCTGCCACGCGATGTGAACGGAGACCACCTGATTGGGGTCAATCGAATAGATCACCGAGGCGTCAATTTTGACCTCCTGCCCATCCGAGGTACGGGCAGTGACCGAGTCGTCGCCCGGCATCTGCCCCTCGCCGGAGGCAATGGACATGGTGTAGGTCTGCTTGGAAATGCGGTAGAGCACCACGTTCTCGGCAAAGGGGATGATCCAGCGCAGGCCGGGCGTGAGCACCTGCGAGCGGTAGCCCTGCGCCTGCAGCGCCGAGATCACCACCCCGCGCTCCTCTGGCTGAATAAAGACCAGCCCGGCGCTGACCGATGTCAACACCGGCGCCAGAATCACCCCTCCCAGAGTGATGGCGATGCCGCCCTTAAAGCCGCTGCCGCGCGCCGCGCGGAACACGGCAAAGGCAATCGCTCCAATGGCCAGTAGCCACGAAAACGTGGCCAGCCCCTGCACAAGAGTCGCTATGTTCATGGAAATCCTCCGTTGATCGCGTATGGCTTATGGCTTATGGCTTATGGCTTATGGCTTATGGCATATTGCGCATGGCTGATGGCGCTACGCGATACGCCATCAGCGATATGCTATCCGCGATACGCCAGCCGCGATTATAGCATCCCCACCCAAAGTGTGTTATTCTGCCCGGCGTGAAGCAGTTTACCGCTACCGTTCGCCGGCTGGAGCGCCTCGACGCCCGGCGCGCCGCCGTCTGGCTGGATTGTCCCGCCGCTCTGCGGCCGGCGCCGGGCCAGTTCTTTCTGGCCGACGCTGGCGGCACCCTGCCCCAGGCCCTGTTCCCGCGCCGGCTGGACCCTGACGGTTTTTGTTTTGAGGCCGACCTTGAGGCGGCTGCCGCGTGGGGAGCGGGCACCCGCCGGGGACTGATCGGCCCGCTGGGGAGCGCGCTCCCGCCCCCCGACCCGGCCCGAAACCTGCTGCTGTTGCACCTCACCCCCGGCCCGCTGCGGCTGCTCCCGGCCGGGGAGGTCTGCCTCGCCCGGCGGGGCGCCGTCACCCTGCTGCTTTCCCACAGCGACACCCCACTGGCCGACCTGCCGCCCGAGCTGGAGGTGGTGCGCGATCCGCCCGAAGGGCAACTGCTGGAGACTCTGGCCTGGGCCGATGCGATTCTGGTGGACGCCCCGGCGCCGGCCCTTGAAGGGCTGCAACAGGCCCTCGCGCGCGCGCGCCCGTTTGCCGCTTCGGCGCCTGCTCATGCGCTCATAGCCCCGCCCATGCCCTGCGGCGTGGGCGCCTGCGACGTGTGCGCCCTGCGCACTCGTCACGGCTGGAAGCGCGCCTGCACCGACGGACCGTTTTTCGACATCGGGGAGTTGGCCCTGGAAGTTTGAGATTGGAGATTGGAGATTTGAGATTGGACGTTCTGTGCGTCTTTGCTCACCCCGACGATGAGACCATTTTGACCGGCGGCGCGCTGGCGCTGCTGGCTGCCAGCGGCGTGAACGTGCACTACGCCTGCGCCACGCGCGGCGAGGGCGGGGAGCCGGGCGAGCCGCCGGTGGCGCGCGAGCAACTCGGCGCGGTGCGCGAGCAGGAGCTGGCGTGCGCGGTGCGGAAGCTGGGCGGCAAATCCCTCACTTTTCTGGGCTATCAGGACCCGGCCGTGGGGCCGGGGGAGGAGCTGTTCGCCTTCGAGGCCAACCCGACCATACTGGCGGGGCAGATTGCCGCCAGCATCCGCCAGACCGGGGCCGGGGCGGTGCTCACCCACGGCGCGGACGGCGAATACGGCCACCCGGCTCACGTGCTGATGCACGCCATGGCGCGCGTGGCCGTGGAAACTTTCGGAGAGGGAGCGCCGCTGCTCTACACCTTTGCCGCGGCTTTCCCGGAACACCCCTATCCCCGGCTGGCCAACGCCGGCGACCCGGCCCATTTTGTGCTGGACGTATCGGCCGCGCTGGACCGCAAAGAGGCCGCGGCCCTGTGCCACAAAACACAGAACCCGCTCTTCGTGCGCCGCCGCTCCGAGCAGGCCGGGCGCCCGGTAACCGTGCGCGAGGCGCTGCTGGCCGTGGAGGCCGTGCGTCGCCAGTGGTCCCCGGTGAACGGCGAGCCGGACGACGCTTTTGCACGGCTGTTGCTGTTACTGGGAGCGAGACGGCTCGGTTAACGCCGCGGCAGTACAGTTGCTGCGCGCGCTGATGTGGCCCTGCACTTGCCTGTCGTTACCGTGTATGTGATAATCCTGCCCGATGCACTTTGAAGTCATGGGTGAGATCCGCGACATAGAGTTGATCGCCTCGGGCAGTGGCATACGCATACTTCCCCTCTTGCGAAAGAGGTATGGGCCGGGCCGCTGGAGAAAGCTGAAGGGGATAGTCACTGTTCGCCTAGCCGATGGCGCGGTCCGATTGGCCGAAGTCCATTGGTTTGAGGCGCACGGGATAGGCAAAAGGAAAATGAGGATCAAGAGGTTCTTGGACTGAATACCATGAATGAGCATCGAGAGCGCATTCCACGCTTCGCCATTTGCGTACACACGGAAGACCCGGATCTGCTGACCCCACGCACAATCTACGAAGTCTTGCCCGACGAGAGCGCGGCGAAATCAAATTACATCCGCGTGATAGATAACGAGGGCGAGGACTACCTGTATCCCGCGGACTACTTTGTCTTTGTTGATTTCCCGGCCACGGTAGAACAAGCTCTGCTACGTGCCCGACGGACACTGCCGCAAGGTGTGCCTGCCTGATCCGGGAAGTTGTGGGACAGGCTGCCAGATTGCCCTACCGCTGTTGCTGAGGCACTCATCCCCCCTCCAGAAACTCCCGCAGCCGGTCGAAGAAGCCGCGCTCCTGCAGCTCCACCTCGGCGCCCATGGTCTCCGCCAATTGCTTGAATAGCTTCTTCTGATCGGCGCTCAACGAGGTGGGAATCTTCACCCCGATCACCACCAGTTGATCGCCGCGCCCGGTGCGTTTGAGCCGCGGCACCCCCCGCCCGCGCAAATGAAACACCTTGCCCGGCTGCGTGCCGGCCGGGATCATCACCTTCTCCTCCCCGTCCACCGTGGGCACCCGGATATCGTCCCCCAGCGCGGCCTGGGCCACGTTGATGTTCAGGTCCAGAATGATGTCGTCGCCGCGCCGCCGGAAGAACCTGTGCGGCCGCACGTTGAGCACCACGTACAGGTTGCCGTGCGGCCCGCCATACAGGCCCGGCTCCCCCTCCCCGGCCACCCGGATCTGGGTTCCGGAGTCCACCCCGGGCGGGATGCTGATGGTCCGTTTGCGGGCTACCTGCTCCAGCCCGCGGCCGCGGCAGGTGGGGCAGGGAGATGCGATGGTCTCCCCGCCGCCGCCGCAGGTGGGGCAGGTGGTTACATTGACCATGGAGCCGAGGAAGGTCTGCCGCACCTGGCGGACCTCCCCGCTGCCCCGGCAGGTGCTGCAAGTGATCGGGGTGGTACCGGGGGCGGCGCCGCTGCCGCTGCAGGTGCTGCACACCTCGTTCCGCCCGATCTCGATTTCTTTCTCTGCCCCGAAGACCGCCTCCTCAAAGGCGAGTGTGAGATCGTAACGCAGATCGGCGCCCCGGCGCGGGGAGCGGCGCGAGCGGCCGGCGCGGCCGCCGAATCCAAAGAACTCCTCGAAGATGTCGCTGAAGCCGAAGCCGGAGAAGTCCGGCATGCCGCCGCTGTTGTTCACGCCGGCGTGGCCGAAGCGGTCGTAGGCGGCCCGCTTCTGGTCGTCGGAGAGCACGGCGTAGGCCTCGCTCAATTCCTTGAACTTCTCCTCGGCGCCGTCCTCTTTGTTTACATCCGGGTGCAGTTGCTTGGCCTGCTGCCGGTAGGCGCGTTTGAGGTCCTCCGGCGAGGCGTTGCGGCCGATGCCGAGGATTTCGTAGTAGTCGCGTTTGGTAGCCACGCCTTACGCTTCTTTAAACTCGCCTTCTACCACGTCTTCGCCGGCAGCCCCGGAACCGTCCGGCCCGGGGGCCTCCTCCTGCCCGGCCGCCTGTGACTCCTGCTGATACATGGCCGAGCCGATGGCCTGCACAGACTGGTAAAGCGCCTCGGTGGCCTTGCGGCTCGCGGCCACGTCGTCCTTCTCCAGCGCCTGACGCACCGCGGTGATCTTGCTTTCCACGTCGCTCTTAACATCGGCCGGCACCTTGTCGCCGCCATCCTTCAGGCCCTTTTCCGCGGCGTGGATGGCGGCCTCGGCCTGATTGTGGGCCTCGACCTTTTCCAGCCGCGCCTTGTCCTCGGCGGCGTGGGCCTCAGCCTCCTTGCGCATGCGCTCCACTTCCTCCTTGCTCAGCCCGGAGGAGCCCTGGATGGTAATGTGTTGGCTGCGGCTGGTGGCCTTATCCTGCGCGGTCACGTTGAGAATGCCGTTGGCGTCAATATCAAAGGTCACGTCAATCTGCGGCACGCCGCGCGGCGCGGGCGGAATGCCATCCAGTATGAACCTGCCCAGGCTCTTGTTGTCGCCTGCCATCGGGCGTTCGCCCTGCAACACGTTGATCTCCACGCTGGTCTGTATGTCGGAGGCGGTGGAGAAGGTCTGGCTTTTGCGGGTGGGGATGGTGGTGTTGCGCTCGATCAGCGCGGTGGCCACGCCGCCCAGGGTTTCGATGCTCAGGGTGAGCGGGGTGACGTCCAGCAACAGCACGTCCTTCACCTCGCCGCCCAGCACCCCGGCCTGAATGGCGGCGCCCACCGCCACCACCTCGTCCGGGTTGACGCCCTTGTGCGGCTCCTTGCCGAACAGCTTG
>CAYZNA010000043.1:0-4294 GCA_964478665.1 uncultured Anaerolineales bacterium | reverse complement strand
GCTTGCGGACCGCTTCCTGCACCGCCGGCATGCGGGTCATGCCGCCCACCAGCACCACCTCGTCTATGTCCGCCGCTTTGGCGCCCGCGTCCGACAGGGCTTGCTTCACCGGCCCGATTGAGCGCTGGATCAGATCCTCGGTCAGTTGCTCCAGTCTGGCCCGGCTCAGGGTGATGTTCAGGTGCTTGGGACCGGAGGCGTCGGCAGTGATGAACGGCAGGCTGATCTCGGTCTGCATCACTGTGGAGAGTTCGATCTTGGCCTTCTCGCCCGCTTCCTTCAGGCGCTGCAGCGCCTGACGATCGGCGCGCAAATCAATGCCCTGATCTTTTTTGAACTCGTCGGCCAGCCAGTCAATCACGCGCTGGTCAAAGTCGTCGCCGCCCAGGAAGGTATCGCCGTTGGTGGCCTTGACTTCGAACACGCCATCGCCCACGTCGAGGATCGAGATGTCAAAGGTGCCGCCGCCCAGATCGTACACCGCGATGGTCTCGTCCTTCTTGCGGTCCAGCCCGTAGGCCAGGGAGGAAGCCGTCGGCTCGTTGATGATGCGCAGCACATCCAGCCCGGCGATCTTGCCGGCGTCTTTGGTAGCGTTGCGTTGCGAATCGTTGAAATAAGCCGGCACAGTGATCACCGCCTGGGTGACCGGCTCCCCGAGGTAGGCCTCGGCGTCTGCTCTCATCTTGCCCAGAATCATGGCAGAAATTTCCGGCGGAGAGAAATCCTTGCCCCCCCGGTGCACGCGCACGTCCCCGTTGGGCGCGGCCGAAACTTTGTAGGGCACGTGCTGCAGGGCACGCTGCACTTCCGGGTCAGCGAACTTGCGCCCCATAAAGCGTTTGATGGAAAACAGAGTGTTCTCCGGGTTGATGACCGCCTGGCGGCGGGCCACCTGGCCCACCATTCGCTCGTTGGAACGGGCGTTGAAGGCCACCACCGACGGGATCAAATTGGCGCCCTCCGCAGAGGGGATCACTTTCGGCTCCCCACCCTCCATAATTGCCACTACAGAGTTGGTGGTGCCGAGGTCAATTCCGATAATTTTGCCCATGAAGAAACACTCCTTTGTTTATTTTCTGGCAACCCGGACCATGGCCGGGCGAACTACCTTTTCGCCGCGCACGTAGCCGGGTTGCAGTATCTGAATAATCTGGCCGTCTTCGTACTCGTCGCTCTCTTCGTGCGTCACGGCCTCGTGCAGCCGGGGGTCAAAGTGCTCCCCCTCGGCCTGCATGCGGCTGATTCCTTGCGCCTCCAGCACAGTCTGAAGCTTGCGGAAGATTAACTCAATGCCCTGCGCCCAACGGGCGGCCTCTTCGGGTGCCTGCGGCCTGTCACGCGACGCGAGCGCACGCTCCAGATCGTCCAGCACGGCCAGAAAGCGCAGGATCACGGCGTCGGCGGCATTCTGATAGATGTCGGCCCGCTCGCGCTCCACCCGGCGCTTGTAATTGGCAAACTCTGCCTGCGCGCGCTGCCAGCCCTCCAGGTTTTCGGCGGCCTGCGCCCGCGCCTCGGCCAGTTCCGCCTCCAGCGCGCCAATCAGGTCCGCGGCCTCCGCAGCCTCCGCCGGAGACGGCGCGGCAGTGGCGGCCGTTGCCGGGCCGCTGCCGTTGCCGGGCTGCTGCGGACTGTGGGCCGTAATCTCGTCCGGCAGTTTCTGATCGCTCAAGGGTAGCCCTCCGTCCAGTTTACAACAAACCGGGAAATCCCCCTCCCCCGCCGAGAAGCGGGGCGGGAATTTCCCGGCCGGGCAATATCACGGCAGAGCACTACTCTACCAGGGTTTCCAGCACCAGTTCGCTCATAATGCCGGCCACGTAGCGCACCGCCGAAATCGTGCGTCCATAGGCCATGCGCATCGGCCCCAGCACGCCCAACACGCCGGTGGCATAACCGGCAGCGCCATAACGGGCCAGCACCATCGAGCAGTTCTTCAATTCTTCCCAATCGCCCTCGCCGCCAATCACCACCTGCACTCCGCCCACGTGCGGGCTGAGGGCCTTGGAGAGCACTTCATCCAGAAAGCTGCGCTCCTCCAGCACGCGCAACGCCTGGCGGGCGGCTTCGCCTTCGGCAAACTCCGGCTGGGCCAGCACGTTAGTCAGCCCGTCGCGGTACAGTTCTCCGGCGGCCACCGCGTCGGTGCGGTGCATGATGTCGGCGATCAGGCCGGTGACTTCCTTCTCCAGCGGGCTGTTCTGGTTGGCGTGCGCCCCAACTTCGTTGGCGTCCAGGCCCAGCGCCAGCTCATTGATGCTGGCCGCGGCCGCGGCCAGCGCCTGCTGTGCCACGGGCTCGGCCAGAATCAGCATTTGCTGGCGAACCTCGCCCCCGGCCAACACCAGCACCAGCAGCACCTGCCGCCCGTGGATGGCAATCAACTCCACATGTTTGAAGATCGAGCGTTCCGGGTGGGGTGAGGTGACCAGCGAGGCCGCCCGCGAGTGGCGGGCAAGCACGCTGGCCGCCAGTTGCACCCACTGATCCACCTCCCCGCGCATCTGATAGAACTGGTGGCTGATAGTGTTGCGCTCGTCCAGCGGCAGATCCGCCTCACCCGCCAGCCGCTGCACAAAAAAGCGGTAGCCCTGCTCGCTGGGCACGCGCCCGGCCGAGGTATGCGGCTGGCGCAGGTATCCCGCTCGGGTGAGGGACACCATGTCATTGCGCACCGTGGCAGAGCTGACCCCCAGGTTGTACTTCTCCACCAGGCCGGTAGAGCTGACCGGGCCGGCCTGTTCCACATATTCGCGGATAAGCAGTCCCAGTAGCATTTCCTGGCGAGGCGTCATTGTAGGCGTCATGGGCAGTACTCCGGCCGGTTAGCACTCGCGGCAGTAGAGTGCTAATGCGACGAAGCAGATTATACCGTAGCCCCCGGAGGGCGTCAAGAACGCGCGGGCCTGACAATCAGGTTCGGTTTTGTCCGCTTTTCCCTCAATGATATAATCGAGGCTGTGAGCCTATCCCTCGACGACGTGCGACACATTGCCGACCTGGCGCGGCTGCAACTGAGCGAAGACGAACTGCACCGCTACCGCCAGCAGCTTTCGGCCATCCTGGACTACGCTGCCCGGCTGGATGAAGTGGATACCTCCAACATTGCGCCGACTGCGACGGTGCTGCCACTGCGCACCGTGCTGCGCCCGGACGAGGTGCGCCCGTCCCTGCCGCGCGAGACCCTCCTTTCCAACGCCCCCGATGCCGACGCCTCCGCCGGTATGTTCAGGGTCCCTCCGGTGCTGAAATGAACGCCCGCCTGCCCTCCACGCTCTCAGAGAAAGAGGCGCGCGCCCTCGTCCGGCTGGAGCACTGGCTCCACACCACCATGCCCGATCAAGTTGAGCGGTTGATTCTGTTCGGGTCGAAAGCCCGTGGCGATGCCCATCCTGAATCCGACGTGGACGTGGCCCTCGTTTTGCGAGAGGCGACTCACGAACGTCGCGCCCGGGTGCAGGACTTCACCGTGGATTTGATGCTGGAAGAGGAGCCGGTTGACCTCACCGCGATTGTCTACGATCACACGGAACTTCAACATCTGGCCGACATCGGGGCGCCGCTCGTGCGCAACATTGCCGAAGAGGGCATCCCCCTGGTCGGGGAGGGCATCAAGGTGGGCAAAGGAAAGCCGGAGGAAGTTGTCCGCGCGTTTCTCAACGGAGCACACGAACGCCTGATTTCAGCGCGTGTCTTGATTGACGCCGGGCAGTGGCGCGACGCCGTATCGCGGGCTTACTACGCTGTGCTCGACGCCGCCGACGGCGCGCTGGCCGCCACGCCCATCACTCCGAAGTCGCACGCGGGGACGCTGAACCTGTTTTCGCTGCGCTTCATTCAAGCGGGTCGGGTGGAGGGTCGCTATGGCCGGCTCCTGAATCACATTCAGAAGTCACGACTGGAAGCGGACTACGAACGCATGGCGGTCATCACCGAATCCAATGCGCGCGAGGCGCTGGCCGAAGCGGAAGACTTTGTAGCGATGGTCGAGTGCCTGCTCCCCGACCTGCTAAAGGAAGAAGAAGCGAACGACGGAGAAATCGGTGACGCTGCACAACCTGACTCTGAGTGAAGCCTCCGCTCTCTTGCGCGCGGGCGACATTACCAGCGTGCAACTCACCGGAGCCTGTCTCGCCCGTATCCGGCAACTCGATCCGGCTCTGCACGCTTTTCTCACCGTCACCGCCGACCTGGCCCTCGAACAGGCCGCTGCCGCCGACGAACGCCTGGCCCGCTGGCGCAAGGGCGGGCACGCGGGGGGCGGGCACGCGGGGGGCGGGCACGCGGGGGG
>CAYZNA010000042.1:9610-16042 GCA_964478665.1 uncultured Anaerolineales bacterium | reverse complement strand
AGCGGCGGCAGCGCGGCCGCGGTGGCGGCCGGCATGGCCTTCGGGGCGCTCGGCTCGGATACCGGCGGCAGCGTCCGGCAACCGGCTTCGTTCTGCGGGGTGGTGGGCCTCAAGCCGAGCTATGGCCGGGTATCGCGCTACGGGCTGGTGGCCTTCGGCTCATCACTGGACCAGAGCGGCCCGCTGGCCCGCAGCGTGGCCGACGTCGCCCTGCTGTTCAGCGCCATTGCCGGCCACGACCCGCTCGACTCCACCTCCATGCCGGCCCCCGTTCCCGCCATTTCCTTGAACGGCGGGCGCAGCCTGAAAGGGGTGCGCGTGGGCGTGCCGAAGGAGTATTTCATCGAGGGCATGCAGCCGGAGGTGGAACAGGCCGTGAAGGAAGCCGTGCGGGTGCTGCGAGAACTGGGGGCAGCCATCAAAGACGTGAGCCTGCCGCACACCGATCTCGCTCTGCCGGTGTACTACCTCATCGCCCCGGCGGAGGCCTCGGCCAACCTGGCCCGCTTCGACGGCATCCGCTACGGGCCGCGCGAGCGCGCCGACGCCCTGTGGGAGGTGTACCGCCAGACGCGCGGCGGGCGCTTCGGGGCGGAGGTCAAACGGCGCATCATGCTCGGCACGTACGCGCTCTCCGCCGGGTATTACGATGCCTACTACGGTCAGGCGCAGAAGGTGCGCACGCTGATCAAAGCCGACTTTGAAAACGCCTTCCGCGAGGTGGACGTGATTGCCTGTCCGGTAGCCCCCACCACCGCTTTCAAGATCGGCGAGAAAGCCGACGACCCGCTGGCGATGTATCTGGAAGACGTATTCACCCTGCCCGCCAACCTCGCCGGCGTGCCCGGACTGGCGCTGCCCTGCGGCTTCGACCACGCGGGCCTGCCCATCGGATTGCAACTGAACGGCCCGCACTTCGGGGAGGAGAGGCTGTGCCGGGTGGGGCACGTTTACGAGATAGCGACGGAGTGGCACAAACGCGCCCCGGAGGCGTGCGTGTGAAGATCGCTTCCATGCAGGAAATCGCTGCCTTCTGGGACACGCACGACTCCACCGAGTACGCCGATGAATTCGAACCCGTGGAACTGAAGGTAGAGGAAAGCGAGTCTACCTGCCCGCGCTGTGGCGGCGAGATGGAGAATTGGTGGGTTGACTTGCCGCTGGCGCGCGGCCTGCTTGTCCTGCGCCGGGCCAGATTCTGGCGCTGCCGGACACCCGGCTGCCACACTGTGATACTATCCACCGACACGCGCAGCACATTGATCCAACTGCAACACGACCTCGGCGCACAGTCGCTGGAAGAACTTGCTCTGGCCGCTGCGGAAGAAGAGACCGGGACAGTCGCAGTCCCCTGAGTTCCCCCCTCCCCCATTTCCCTGCTCCCCGGAGGTCCCGCCCCGTGAACATCATCATCCCCATGGCCGGCTACGGCACCCGCCTGCGGCCGCACACCTTCACCAGACCCAAACCGCTGATCAACGTGGCCGGCAAGACCGTGCTGGGGCACGTGCTGGACGGCCTGGCATCCGTCCCCAACGTCGAGGAAACCATCTTCATCACCGGCTACCTGGGCGAGCAGATCGAGGAATACGTCAGTAAACACTACCCGGGTTTGCGGGCCAGCTATTACGAGCAGAAGGTGCTCGACGGCCAGTCCAGCGCCGTTTATCTGGCGCGCCAGCATCTCACCGGCCCGCTGCTGATTGTGTTTGTGGATACCCTGGTGGAGACCGACCTGAGCGGCCTGGCCGGGGAGGGGGCCGACGCCGTGGCCTGGGTCAAGCAAGTGGAGGACCCGCGCCGCTTCGGGGTGGCGAGACTGGGCGCGGGCGGATACGTGGAGAGTCTGGTTGAAAAGCCGCAGGACGTGCGCGACAATCTGGTGGTGGTCGGCTTCTACTATTTCAAAGAGGCGCGCGCGCTGGCGGCCGCCATCGCGGAACAGATCGCGCGCGACATCAAACTGAAGGGCGAGTACTTTCTGGCCGACGCCATCAACCTGATGCTGGAGCGCGGCCTGAAGATGCGCGTCCAGCCGGTGGAAGTGTGGGAAGACTGCGGCAAACCGGAGACCGTGCTGCATACCAACGAATACCTGCTGTCGCACGGGCGGGACAATTCGGCGCAGGTCAAACCCGACAACTTCATCGTCGTGCCGCCGGTGTACATTGACCCGACCGCCAGCGTGACCAACTCCGTCATCGGCCCGTACGCCACCATCGCCGCCGGCTGCCGGGTGGAAAGCGCCATCATCCGCAACTCGATCATTGACGAATGGGCGCAGATCAAAGACGCCATGCTCGACCAATCGCTCATCGGGCGCGAGGCGCGCGTTTCGGGCCGTTACCGCTCCTTCAACGTCGGCGATTCGTCCGAGGTGGGATTCTCGTGATGGCCGAGACGGTCGAATGCCACTCCGGCTTTGAATACGCCGAGCGGCCCACCGCCCTGCGTTGGGAGGGCGAACGGCTGGAGATCGAGGCTGTGCTGGCCGACTGGCGCATCCCCGGCGGCAAGCGCTTCCGGGTGCGGACGGTTGGCGGCCAGGTGTTCGAGCTGTTCTACGGCGAGCTGTACGACGAGTGGAGAATCCATCTTGTAGATCAGCCTCAGACCTGACAGGTCTTCAGCGGAGCAGCCATGCGCAACTTTATCTCCGAACGAGTAACCAGCATTCCCCCCTCCGGCATCCGCCGCTTCTTCGATATTGCCGCCACCATGAAGAACGTGATCTCGCTGGGCATCGGCGAGCCGGACTTTGTCACCCCGGAGCCAATCCTGCGCGCCGGGGTGCGCGCCCTCGAGCAGGGCGAGACTCACTACACCTCGAACTCGGGCATCGAGGCGCTGCGCGTCGCCATCGCCGGTAACCTCGCCCGGCTGTACGGGGTGGCCTACGACCCACTGGCCGAGGTCCTCGTCACGGTCGGCGTCTCCGAGGCGCTGTACCTGGCCCTGACCGCCGTTCTCAACCCCGGCGACGAGGTGCTGATCCCGACGCCCTGCTTCGTGGCCTACACCGCCGAGGTCACCCTCGCCGGCGGCGTGCCCGTCACCGTCCCCACCCGGCGCGAGAACGACTTTCAGGTGGCGGTGCAGGATCTCGAGGCCGCCCTCACCCCGCGCACGAAAGCGATTCTGATCGGCTACCCCAGCAACCCCACCGGCGCGGTGATGGAGCGCGAGCGGCTGCTGCAGGTGGCGCAGTTGGCCGAACAGCGCGACCTGCTGGTGGTCTCCGATGAGATTTACGACCGGCTGGTGTACGGCGGCTTCCGGCACGTGTGCTTCGCCTCGTTGCCGGGGATGCGCGAACGCACCATCACCCTCGGCGGCTTCTCGAAGGCATACGCTATGACCGGCTGGCGCATCGGCTACGCCGCCGCCCCGGTGGACCTGCTGGCGGCCATGCGCAAGATTCACCAGTACACCATCATGTCCGCCCCCACCACTGCGCAAATCGCCGCAATTGAAGCGCTGGCGAACGGCGAGACGCACGTGCAAGCCATGGTGGCCGAGTATGACCGGCGGAGGCGGTTGATCGTGGACGGGTTGAACACGCTGGGGCTGGACTGCTTCGAGCCGCGCGGGGCGTTCTACGCCTTCCCCTCCGTCGCGAAGTCCGGCATGGACGACAACGCTTTCGCCGAGGCGCTCTTGATGGAGGAAGAAGTGGCCTGTGTGCCGGGGAACGCCTTCGGCGACAGCGGCGCCGGCTTCGCGCGCTGCTGCTACGCCACGGCGTATGAGAAAATAGAGGAAGCACTGAATCGAATGGAGCGGTTCATGCGGCGGCACGGTTGAACCGATGAAAATTCCCTCCGCCCGGACTCTGCGCCCGATTGCGAAGCGATACGGCCTGCGGCTGATCGTTCTCTTCGGCTCGCAAGTGACCGGGCGGCTGCACCCGGAAAGCGACGTGGACGTGGCGGTGTGGACCGGGAAGCCGCTCACTTTCCGGCGCCGGCTTAACCTGTGGCTGAAACTCTCTCAGGCATTCGAGGCCGACGTGGACCTCGCGGTGCTCAATCACGCGGAGCCGCTGCTGATGTTTCAGGTGGCCGCCAGGGGACGAGCGCTGTATGAAGAAGAACGCTGGGCGTGGGATGACTTCCACGGATACGCCTGCCGGTCGTATTGGGACACCGAGAAGTTTCGCGACGACTTGAAACCGTACATTCACCGGCAGATAGAGAAACTGGCCCATGCTGGATGAAACGTTGATTCGCCGCAAACTGGCGTCTATGTTGGAGCACCTGAGCGTGCTGGAACCGCTGACGCAGATCTCGCTGGCCGACTATCACAAAGACGCCATTCGCCGCCATGCCACCGAAAAACTGGTGGAACTGGTGGTGGAATTTGCGTCGGATGTGAACCGGGCGATTCTGCAGGGTCTCGACAAGACGCCTCCGCAGACCTACTACAACTCATTCTGGGAATTGTCGCAACTCGGCATCCTCCCGACTTCCCTCATGCCGCGTCTGGCCTCCGCCACCGGCCTGCGCAACCGGCTGGTGCATCGTTACGAATACATCAACAACGAGACGGTCTATCACTCGCTCAAGCCGCTCGTGCGCAACTACCGCGAATACGGCGAGTTGATCGAGGCGTTTCTGAAGGCGGAAGAGGAGAAGCAACCAGAGAAGCCCGCGACAAAGAAAAGCAGGAAGAAGAAATGAACGAGCGGACTTCGCCCCAATCCGCCGTCCAGCGCGCCGCCGAGTATGGCATTGACATCACGCTGCTGGTGGAGAACTTGAAGTTAACGCCGACGGAGCGGTTGAATTGCCTCCAGCAGGCAGTGGCCTCCGCCGTAGCCTTGCGCGATGAAGCGAAACGCGCGCGCGCGCGGCTGATCACAACCAATGATCACTGATTTTCGCCGGCTTCTGGCGGAGTTGGCGCTCGGGCAGGTGGAGTTCGTGGTCATTGGCGGAGTGGCGGCCATTACACACGGCTCGGCGCAGTTGACGTTTGACCTCGACATCTGTTACCACCGCAGTGAGGCCAACCTTGACCGGCTCTGTCGGACACTCGCACCATTCCATCCACGCCTGCGAGGGGCCCCATCCGGCCTGCCCTTCCGATTTGATCCGCCCACAGTTCGGGCCGGCCTGAACTTCACCCTCACACTGGACATCGGCGACCTCGATCTGCTCGGCGAAGTGCCGGGCCTGGGAGAATATCAAGCTGTGAGTGCGCTGTCGCAACGGCTGGAGTTGTTTGGGCAAGACGTTGAAGTCGTCTCGCTGGAGGGCCTTATCCGGGCCAAGCGGACCGCCGGACGCCCCAAAGACTTGCTGCATCTCGTGGAACTCGAAGCCCTGCTCGAAATGGAACAGCAGCGAAAGACTGGAACAGCCGATGGACTATGAACCCGTCATCGGCCTGGAAGTCCACGCCGAACTGCTGACCCAATCCAAGATGTTCTGCGGCTGCGCCGTGGTGGACAGCACTGCCGCCGAACCCAACCGCTTCGTCTGCCCGATCTGTGCCGGGATGCCCGGCACGCTGCCGGTAATCAACGAACGTGCGGTGGAGTATGCCCTGCGGGTGGCGCTGGCGCTGGAGTGCGAAGTCGCCCCGCTGAACGTCTTCGCCCGCAAGAACTACTTTTACCCCGACCTGCCCAAAGGCTACCAGATTTCCCAGTACGAGCTGCCGCTGGCCCGCAATGGCCGGCTGGCCATCGAGACCGAAGCGGGCGAGAAGAGCATCGGTATCCGCCGCGTGCATTTGGAAGAGGACACCGGCAAGCTGTTCCACGTGAACGAGGAGGGCGAAGGGCATTCGCTGGTGGACCTTAACCGGGCCGGGGTGCCGCTGCTGGAGATCGTCACCGAGCCGGACCTGCGCTCGGTGGAAGATGTGAGGGCCTGCGCCACCAGCCTGCGTTCCATCTTGCGCTATCTGGGGGTGAATTCCGGAGATATGGAAAAGGGCGTGATCCGCTTCGAGGCCAACGTCTCGGTGCGCCCGATTGGCAGCGCTGAGATGGGCACGCGCACCGAGGTCAAGAACATCAACAGCTTTCGCGCGCTGGCCCGCGCGGTCGAGTACGAGATCGAGCGACAGATCGAAGTGCTGCGCGCCGGGGGGCAGGTAGTGCAGGAGACGGTGGGCTGGAACGAGGCCGGGGGGACCACGGTCAGCCAGCGGGGCAAGGAGGAGGCCCACGACTATCGCTACTTCCCCGAGCCGGACTTGCCCCCGCTGGAGATTGATCGCGAGTGGGTGGAGCGGGTGCGCGCCGACCTGCCCGAGCTGCCCCGCGCGAAGCGGCAACGCTTCGAGCGCCAGTACGGGCTGAGCGGCTACGACGCCGGGGTGCTGGCCGCCGAGTGCGCAGTGGCCGATTACTTCGAGGCCGCCGTCCAGGCCGGCGGGGCGACCAGAGACGGTCGCCCCCACGTAGGGGTGGGCGTCCCTGCC
>CAYZNA010000042.1:0-9510 GCA_964478665.1 uncultured Anaerolineales bacterium | reverse complement strand
CGACCAGAGACGGTCGCCCCCACGTAGGGGTGGGCGTCCCTGCCCGCCCCGTTCCCCCGCAGCAGATCGCCAACTGGCTGACCACCAGCCTGTTCGGGCTGATGAACGCGGCGGGGAGGGAAATCGCCGAGGTCGCGGTGCCCCCGTCCGGGCTGGCGGAACTGGTGGGGCTGGTGGTTGATGGCGAGATCAACGCCAACACCGGCAAGGCTGTGCTGACCGAGATGTTCGAGAGCGGGAAACCGGCGCGGGAAATCGTTCGGGACCGGGGGCTGGGGCTGGTGCGGGATGAGGCCGAAATCGCCCGGCAGGTGCAGGCTGCCCTGGCCGCACATCCCGAACAGGTGGCGCAGTACCGGGCGGGCAAGAGCACGCTGGAGCGCTGGTTCGTGGGGCAGGTGATGCGGGCCATGCGCGGCAAGGCCGATCCGCAGCTCGTCAACCGGCTGGTGGCGGAGGCGCTGGCCGGGCTGCCGCCCGAGCGCAAGGCCTGAGCGGCAGGCCGGACCGCCCGGCCCGTGGCTGCACGTGACCGGCTGGCAGATTACGTGTGGTAGAATTGTTCCGGACATGAGACAAATTTATCCCGGAACAAGCCCGTAACAAGATTGAAATGGCCCTTCTGGATGAACTTCGCCGGCGAGCGGAGGAAGAGGCGCTGCCCCTGCGGGTAGTGCTGAAAGAGGCGCTGCAGGCCTATGCCCTTGCAGCGCTGTACGCTTTACCTGAGGGGCAGCAGGTTGTTTTTCAGGGGGGCACCTGCCTCCGATTGGCCTACGGCGGGCCGCGCTACTCCGAAGATCTGGACTTTGTCACAACACTGCCCGGTGACAGCCTCGCCAGCCTGCTGCCCGCGGTTGAACCGCCTCTCGCCCGGCTCGGACCGTTATTCGAAGGCGCGCTGACACTCCGGGTGCAGAAGCAAAGCGAGTCGCTCACCCGCTGGCGGCTGAGTCTGGCCGGCCCGCGCCAGCGCGACTCCACCTCCATCAGCCTCGAGTTTGCCGCGTTCCCTGCTCATACTTCCCAACCGGTGGCCCTCACTCTCCCACCCGACCTGCCGCGCCTGCCGCTGGTCGTCGTGCGCGCCGAGACACCGACGGAGATCATGGCCGACAAGCTGGCCGCGATAGCGGGACGTGATTACGCAAAAGCACGCGACGTGTTTGACCTGTGGTTTCTGAGCAGGCGCGGAGTCGCTCCCAACCGGGAGATGGTCAAGTTGAAAATGAAGGGCTACGGTGTCCTACCGGAGGCCCTTCAGCCCCGGCTGGCCCGGTTCACGCCCGCGATGTTGCAGCAGGAACTGGAGAACTTCCTGCCCGCCCGGCAGCGGACCGCCCTGCTGGCCGATGATACCCTGCGGCAGATGCTGGCCGAGGTCCACGCCCTGTTGCCGGCGCTTTCGCTATGACCGCATACTACACCGCCGACCGGTGGATTCGCCAGCTTCAGGAACTGGGGGCGCGCGGGCACAACTTCCTCACCCTCGAGTCGCTGCAGGCTCTCACCGGCCTGCGCTACGAGGCGGCCCGCCGCGCCCTGCGGCGACTGGAACAGCGGGGGTACCTCAGCCGGGCGGGGAGGAAGCTGTACGCCAACCGCTTCGGCCGGCCCACACTGGAAGAGCTGGCGATGACTCTGGGGCGCCCGTGCTACGTTTCGAACGAAAGCGTGCTGGAGCGCTACGGCATGTTGTCGCAAATGCCTCTGGCCCTGACCTGTGTTTCCAGCAGTCGTTCAGGCCGGTGCGCCACCCCGCTCGGCGAGATTGCCTTCTACCGCCTGCAAGCTGCGTTGTTCTTCGGCTACCGCAACGAGGAGGGGATTCTGTGGGCCGAGCCGGAGAAAGCGCTGCTGGACTGGCTTTACCTGCAGCGCAAACGCCACGGGAGCGACCCGCCTCTGGACGAACTGAGGCTGGAGGCGCTTAACCCGGAGAGGCTCCAGACCTGGGCCGGGGCATACCCGCAGCCGGTGCAGCGAGCGGTGGCGCGCCTGATCGCCCCGCCCTGACCCCGCCCCTCTCAGCCCTCGCTCACCGAACTATGGTTTACTACCAGTACTGTTTAGATAAACCCGGAGTCAAGCCTTCAGGCGGCCCCGGCTGAAGCCTCGACTCCGCTAACTAAACAGTATTGCTCTCAGGTCCGGCTCATCCGGGTATCATCTGGCGCTAATCTCCAGAAGGACTATGATCAGACAAAATGAGATAGAATCTGGCTGCTGTGGCGGAGTGTAATCCCCGTCACCGCGCAGGCGTGACGATTGTTACTACCTGCGTTCCCCCGGTCAGGTAGAATCACGACAATTCAGACAAACCGGGTCAGATATTGAGAGGAGCACCCATGGCTCAAACGTTAACCGCACAAGACCGGCTTGTGGCCCGTGGTTCGACCGGGCGCACCAGGTTTTTGATTGGCGGGCTGCTGATCATCGCCGCCATTGTGTACTTGATTATCTCTTCCACCCAGTCCTCGGCGCAGTATTTTCTTACCGTGGACGAGATGAAGTCAAAGGGCAGTTCTCTCCTCGGGCGCGAGATCAAGGTATCCGGCGCGGTAGACGGAAGCACCATCCAATACGATGCCCGGACGCTGACCCTGACTTTCGCCGTGGCCAACGTGCCCGGCGACAACAAGCAGATCGAGGCCGCGGGCGGGTTGGCCGCGGTGCTGAAGCAGGCGGTGGCCGACCCGAATGCCACCCGCATGCAGGTGGTGTACAACGGCCCCAGGCCGGACCTGCTGCGGAACGAGGCCCAGGCCATTATGACCGGCAAGCTGGACGAGAACGGGGTGTTCCACGCTGACGAGTTGTTGCTGAAGTGCCCCACCCGCTACGAGGAATCTGTCCCCGGCCAATCGCAAGGCTGAGCGGAAGTCCGCCGTTGCCGGTTCCACTGCGGCCGCGCTCGGGCCTCCCGCCCGGGGGCGGCCGCTGGCGCGTAGATTGCCTGAGGTGAGGTCTTATGATCGCTAACATTGGGTTCGCTGCGCTGGTAATCGTGTTTGTGCTGGCGCTGTACAGCGCCGTGGCCGCGGTTGTGGGTCAGCGCGGAAACCGGCCGGAACTGGTCGAAAGCGCGCGCAATGCCAGCCTGCTGGCCTGGCCATTGCTCACGCTGTCGGCGCTGTTGCTCATCACCCTGCTGGTGAAAGGCGATTACAGCGTGGATTATGTGGCCTCATCTTCCAGCCAGGCCATGCCCACTTACTTGAAAATTACCGCGCTATGGGGCGGCCAGGCCGGCAGCCTGCTGTTCTGGTGCTGGTTGATGTCGGCCTTCGCCTCCCTTGTCATGCTGCGCGACTGGCGGCGCGACCGTGAATTGCTGCCGTGGGTGCTGCTGGTCACCATGGTCACACTGGGCTTTTTCGTAGGGCTGGTGATCTTTGTGGAGAATCCTTTCGCGCGATTGTGGCAGACTACTGGCGGGGACGTAGTGACGCGCATGTTCCCACCGGCGGGCAGTGTGGCTTACTTGCCGGCCGACGGGCGCGGCCTCAACCCGTTGCTGCGCCACCCCGGCATGATCATCCACCCGCCCCTGCTGTATCTGGGCTTTGTGAGCATGATCATCCCGTACGCCTTCGCCATGGCTGCTCTGGTAACCGGCCGCACCGACGACCGCTGGATTCGCGTCACCCGCCGCTGGACCCTGGTGGCCTGGCTGTTTCTCTCGCTGGGGCTGATCCTGGGCGGGCGCTGGGCCTACGACGTGCTGGGCTGGGGCGGCTATTGGGGCTGGGACCCGGTTGAAATCGCGGCCTTCATGCCCTGGCTGACCGGCACCGCATTTCTGCACTCGGTGATGATTCAGGAAAAGCGCGGCATGCTCAAGCACTGGAACATGGTGCTGGTCATTCTGACCTACGATCTGGTGATCTTTGGCACCTTCCTGACCCGCTCGGGGGTGCTCTCCTCGGTCCACGCCTTTGCGCAGAGCGCCATCGGCCCGCTGTTCTTTGGCTTCATTGGCCTCACGTTTGTGGTCTCGCTCTCTCTGCTGTTCCGCCGCTGGGACTCGCTCAAGGGGCAGGCGCAACTCACTTCGCTGCTCTCGCGCGAGTCATTGTTTGTGCTCAACAACCTGCTGTTTGTGGGTATCGTGGTAGCCTGCTTCTGGGGTGTGATCTTCCCCTTGATTTCGGAGATTTTCACCGGCCAGAAAGTGACCGTCGGGCCGCCGTTCTATCAGAAGACCACCGGCCCGATGTTCGCCGGGCTATTGCTGCTTATGGGGGTGGCCCCGCTGGCCGCGTGGCGCCACTCCACGGCAAAGACGCTGGGCCGGGCGGTGTGGAAGCCTTTTGCCGCCTCGCTGCTGGTGGTGGTCGCCCTGCTGGCCGCCGGCATTCGCAGCGCCGGCACTCTGCTGGGCTTCTGGCTGACTGCCTTTGCAGCTTTCGTTACGCTATACGAATTCTGGCGCGGGGCGCGCGCGCGATACAAGACCGCCGGCGAGTCCTTCTTGGTGGCCCTGTGGAATCTGGCGGCGCGCAACCGGCGACGTTACGGCGGCTATGTCATCCACCTGGGCGTGGTGGTCATGGCAATTGGCATCATTGGCAACGCAGCCTTCCAGCGGGAGACGCAGGCTACCCTCTCGCGCGGCGAGACGCTGACGCTGGCCGGGTACACCATGCGCTACGACTCGCTGGCTCAGTTTGACACCCCCGATGATCGCAACGTGGCCCGCGCGGTAGTCAGTGTGTTCCGCAATGGCAGGGCATTGGGCGAACTATACCCTCGCCGCGACTACTACTATTCCAGCCAGCAACCCATGACCATCCCCGGCGTGCGCAGCAGCTTGGAAGATGATTTTTATGTCCTGCTGGTGGGCTGGGAGCCTATCGCCGAGAGCGGCGCCACCTTCAAGGTATACTACAACCCGCTGATCAACTGGGTGTGGGCCGGCGGCCTGATCTTTATTCTGGGCACGCTGGTCGCTGCCTGGCCAGACCGCCACGAGGAACGCCAGCGGGCAGCGGCGCCGGTCGCGCGCGCCGGTGCACGAGCCTGAAGGCGACTTCTCTGGAGTACCCCATCCATGTTCCGATCCCCCGGTAAGCTGCCTCCCTCGGGCCTCAAGCTGAGACCAGAAGCGCCTTTGCGCAATTCGCCTCTTCGCCCGTTGTACATTGTTGCTCTCCTTGGGCTGGCGCTGGGCTTGCTGTTGCTGCCCCGTGTGACGCTGGCGCAGCCGGCCACGCCCTCCGATGATGACGTGAACCGGGTGGCGAAACAGTTGTACTGCCCGGTGTGCGAGAACATCCCGCTGGACGTGTGCCCCACCCAGGCCTGCGTGCAGTGGCGCGCCACCATCCGCGAGAAGCTGGCCGAGGGCTGGAGCGACGAACAGATCAAAGCCTATTTCGCCGACCAGTACGGCGATCGCGTGCTGGCGGCGCCTCCCGCGCGGGGCCTGAACTGGCTGGTGTACATTCTGCCTCCCGTGGGGCTGCTGGTGGGAGGCTTTATCGTTTACCGGGCGGTGCGGTCGTGGCAGGCGCCGGGCGAGGAAGATGAAGCCGATGAACGGGCAGCAGGGCCGGAGGCCGGGCCAGCCCCCGGCGCGGACGAGGCGTACATCTCCCGGCTGGAATCGGAACTGCGGCGCCGCAAGTGACATCGTCCCGGAAGGAGGGAGAGCATATGCGACAGGTGGTAGTGTACCGAGGCGAAGATGACCAATGGGTGGCCGAGTGCCCCAGCCTGCCGGGATGCATCACCCAGGGAACGACCAGAGACGAAGCGGTGCGGAACGTACGCGAAGCGATACGTGGGTACATCGCAGCATTGGAGGAAGACGGGCTGCTTGTGCCGCAGGAGCATTTTGACGCACTACTGGTAGCTGTATGAGCAAATTGCCGCGAATCTCGGGTCGCGAATGTGTTAGAGCCTTGAGCAAAGCCGGTTTCTACCTGAGACGTCAGGAAGAGAGCCATATGATCCTGCGTCGGGACGATCCGTTTGCGCAGGTGGTCGTGCCAGACCATAAGGAACTGGACCGGGGAACACTGCGGGCTATTCTTCGCCAGGTGGACCTGAGTGCAGATGACTTCACGGCGTTGCTCTGATTGGACGCGGAACTGCCAAGAAAGAATAGGGTGCACATCATGCCTGGTACTGACACTCTGCAGCAAATGACATGCCCGGCCTGTGGAGCGGACGTTCACAAGGCAATTGGCCCTGGCGCCTTTGCTAAATGTGATCACTGTGGTGCGAGTCTCCGAGCACCGGAGGCCCTCCGAGACACGACCATTCCCAACGTTCAGGGCGATGGGAATATCATCGTATCGGGAGACGTACGCGGAGATCTTACCATCGTCGGGACAACTGCCGCACAGGATTCTTGGACTCAAAAGCCCAGACCTCTGGAGGGAACCGCTCCCCACTGGGGCCGGTTGCTGATCTGGGGGGCGCTGTTTGCCCTGCTGGCGCTGGTGGCAGTGGGGTTGTACATCACTTCCGCCGGGCCGGTCACGGCGGGCGCCTCGCCGGATTTCTCTCTGACCACATTCGACGGCCAGACCCACAACCTCAAGGACCTGCGCGGGCAGGTGGTGCTGGTCAACTTCTGGGCCTCGTGGTGCAAACCCTGCGAGCAGGAGGCCGCTGCGCTAGAGAGCGCCTGGCGCTTTTACAAAGATAAGGGCGTGGTGTTCCTCGGCGTGGATTACGTGGACACCGAAACCGAAGCCCGCGCCTACCTGCGCAAATGGGACATTACCTACCCCAACGGCCCGGACAAGGGCACCCGCATCTCGCAGGCCTTCCGCATTCGCGGCGTGCCGGAGACGTATATCATTGACCAAAAGGGCCAGCTCGCCAACAACAAAATCGGCCCGTTCATCTCGGAAGCCGAAATTCACGCCATGCTCGATCTGCTGCTGGCGGGGAACTGACCGGCCCATCGTTCATCGCGCCTCACGCATCATGGATATTGCCTCTCTTCTCCTCATTCTTGCCCTGCTGATTCCAACAGCCCTGTTCGTCCTGCGGCCATTGTTCGCTCACAAAGCCACCGCCGTAAGCGAGACCTCGCGCCGCACCTCGGCGCTGCTGGCCGAACGCGAACGCGTGCTGGCTGCCCTGCAAGAACTGGACTTCGACAACGTCGTGGGAAAGATCCCGGAAGACGAGTATCCTGCTCGCCGCGCCGCGCTACTGGCCGAAGGGGTGCAGATCCTCAAGCAACTGGACGAGCTGAACTGGACAGAGGAGGATGGCGACCGCCGGGTGGACGGCGCGCTGGAAGCCAATCTCGAGGCCGCCGTTTCCCGCGCCCGCCGCAGCGATTCCGACCTGGAAGCTGCCCTCGAGGCGGCTATTGGCGCCCAACGGCGGACGGCAGCCCCCGCCCCGCCAGCTCCTGGCCCCGGTGTTCGACCCGCCTCCCCGGCGGCCCGCGAAGCGTGCCCCAACTGCGGCAAGCCGGTGCGCGGCGCAGACAGGTTCTGCGCGCGCTGCGGCCACGCCCTGATCTCCGTTCAGGAGCCTGCATGACCCACCGACCCCTGACTTTCGCGCTGCTCCTCGGGGCAGCGGGCCTCGCCCTGCTGCTCGCCAGTTGTTCGCTGGCAGAGGATGTCACCCCGCCCGCCCGCGTAAGCGTGCCGGCGCAGGGCGGCCAGCCAGTTGCAGCAGCCGGCGCCCAGATTCAGCCCACCCCGCAGGGTTTTCCAGCCTCCAGGCCCTCTGCCATCCGCGGCGCGATTGTGTACAGCGAGCGCTGCGCTGCCTGCCACGGCCCCACCGGAGGCGGCGACGGCGAACGCGCCGCCCAACTGCCCAACAAACCGGCGGTGCTGGCCGATCCGCAACTGGCCCGCAAAGCCTCGCCCGCCCGGTGGTTCCAGACTGTGACCCAGGGCAACCTGGACAAATTCATGCCGCCCTTCGTCGAGGCCCTCAGCGACGCGCAGCGCTGGGATGCGGTGTTCTACCTGTTCACCCTCAGCGCCTCTCCCGGCCAGGCCGAGCAGGGCCGGGCGCTGTACGACGCTAACTGCGCCGGCTGTCACGGCCCGCAGGGCGCCGGCGACGGCCCGGAAGCTTCCGCCGGGATGCCCGACCTGACCGGGCAGGCGCTGATGGCGGCGAAGTCGGAGGCCGACCTGTTCGAGGCCATCAGCAGCAGCCAGGCGCACGCGGCCTCCGGCTTCGGCGCCAGCCTGAGCGAAGACCAGCGCTGGACCTTGGCCTCTTTTTTGCGAACCTTCACCTTTGACCTCCATGCGACCGTGGCCGGGGAACAGCCCCCGGCGGGGACCCCGGTCCCCGGCGAGACTCCCGCCGCCGGGGCGGGGACCGGGACCGCCTCCCCCGGCGGGACCGTGTCCGGGGTAGTGATCAACCACACCGGCGGGGGCGCCATCCCGCCCGATCTGCCGGTGGTGCTGCACGCCTTCGACAACATGCAGGAAACGCAGGTTATTACCGCCACGGTGGGGGCCGATGGCAGCTTCCAGTTCGCGGAGGTGCCCCTGCTCTTCGGCCGGGCGCTGATCGTCACGGTGATGCACCAGGGTGTGCTGTACGCCTCCGAGATTGTGCGGGTGGATGGTACGCAGACTGCCTTTCGCGCAAGCGTGCCGCTGGCGATTTACGACGCCACCACCGACACCGCCGCCGTGACCATTGACCGGCTGCACGTGTTTGTCCAGTTTGGCGACGGCAAGGCCCAGGTGGGCGAACTGTATATCATCAGCAACAACAGCGACAGGACCATCAGCGGCGACCCGCCGGGCGCGCCTGTGCTCCAGTTTGCGCTGCCGGAAGGAGCTACCGACCTGGCCTTTCAGGATGGCACGCTGGGGGACCGCTACCAGCAAACCCCGAGCGGCTTTGCCGATACGGCTACCATCCAGCCCGGCAGTCAGAGCCATCAGGTGTTGCTCTCGTTCAGCCTGCCCTACGACGGCAAGCTGGATTTCAAGCAGCCGCTCAACTACCCGGCCGCGGCGCTCAACGTGTTGTTGCCGGAGAACGGGCCGCAGCTCAACAGCGCCCAGTTACAGGATCAGGGCCTGCGCCAGATGGGCGACACCGCGCTGCAGAACTTCGTTGGCACGGCGGTTCAGTCCGGTCAGGCGCTGGAGTTCAGTCTGAGTGGCAAGGTGGCCTCGTCAGCCCCGGCGGTGGTGACCGGGACCGGCAGCCGCACCGAATTGCTGGTGGGCATCGCGGCTCTGGGGGCGGTGCTGGTGGGGCTGGGGGTGTGGTGGTTGCGCCGCGGAACCAGAGACGAAGATGACGACGAGGGTGAAAGGGAAGAAGAGCGCCGGCCCGGATCGGTTGAGGAATTCGTGCGCGCTATCGCCCTGCTGGATGACGACTTCGCCGCCGGGAAGCTGGACGAGGCCGACTACCGGGAAAAGCGCGCCCTGCTCAAGCGCCGGGCGCTGGCCCTGATGGAGGGGGCGGACACGTAGGGCGGGCATCCCTATGCCCGCCACCATGCCTTCCCCCGCGCCCGCCACCATGCCTTCCCCCGCGCCCGCC
>CAYZNA010000041.1:0-16125 GCA_964478665.1 uncultured Anaerolineales bacterium | reverse complement strand
CGCATGCGGGTGCTCGCCATCCATGCTCCGGCCTGAGAATTACCGAATGCTCTCTATACCGGATAGATGTTGATGCCGTGGTGATTCTAGAGGTGTTTGCGAAGCGAACCGGCCAGACTCCCCGGCACGTGATTGACGTATGCAGGCAGCGGCTGCACGCCTACGACGCGGCGTGAGAAGAGGTGGAACAGTGAACGAGGTGAAACGCAAGCGACTGGAAGAGAAGGGCTGGCAGGTAGGAAGCGTGGATGAGTTTCTGAGACTGACGCCCGAGGAGGCTGCCTACGTTGAACTGAAACTGGCCCTCAGCACGCTGGTACGGGACCTTCGGCAGCAAAAGCGCCTCAGCCAATCGGAGGCCGCAAAGATGCTCCGCTCCAGCCAGTCTCGGGTAGCCAAAATGGAGGCCGGCGACTCCTCTGTCTCATTGGACTTGCTGGTCCGTACTTCGCTTGCACTGGGCGCCTCTCGACAGGACCTGGCGCGAGTGATCGCCGCGGCAGGCTGAGCCGCCCCGCCACCCCCGGCTCCAGGGAGGGACCCTGCCTGCTTTCAACTGGCCCGACGGCAACCGATCTACCACATTCACGCTAGCATTTACCTCGCCAAAGAGGGCACCAAGTCGATTTCGCAAACTCCCGCCAGGCAAGCCACCGCCTGCGCCGCGCTCGTGAGGACCTCCTGCTCATAATACCATAACATGGAGAAGTCAAGTTGCGGGAAGTCGCCAGCCCAACGCTCATACTCCTCTTTCGTGATCTCAACATATGGCATTTGGTCATACTGAGCGTCGAAAGCGGGCAAAAAGGTCATGCCGCCGATCAGGTCCCGATGCTCCCACACCCACTTGATCAGGTCAATGACTTCGTCCGGGTGATACGTGATAGTCACACTCGGATTGTGCTCCGTCCAGTTCAGTTTGTTCTGCAGCCAGTAATTACACTGAGCGAGGGCTGAGCGATCTTTGCGCGTCAGCGCCCCGTCGGGCGCTTTGACCGGGAAGTGAATAACCCAAGTGTTGGCCGTTTCCGGCTTCTGGCCGTTTTCGGGCTCCATGGGCACGCCGGCGTCCCGCAACACTTTGAAAATCGGGGTGTGTGTTCCTACGCGCACGTTACGAATGTAATAGGGTGCCCAACGGGGATGGATACCCGACGAGCAGTCAAACAACTGCGAAGAGTTCCCCGACGGCTTGACACAGGTGATGGAGACGGAGGGATTGATACCGAGCGCTTCAGCCGTAGCGCGATTTACTTCAAGCGCTACTTGCCTGAGGCTGGCTTGCACTGCCGGATCTTGTGCGACCGGACTGTCCACCTGGCCGTTGATATCCACGCCCAACAGACGCTCCTTTTCACAGTTCTCCGTCCACATCGGGCGCAGGCCGGGGAAATGCGTGGCCATAGATTGAATGGTCCCGATAATCGTCGCAAGTTCAACCTTCTCTTTCAGGCTGTCGAACGTATCGTCGGGCCGCGCGATGGCAATCGAGAGGTTGCAAAACTCGAACGGGCGCAGGACGATCTCGCCGCAGTTATGCGCGTATAGTCCGTTCGCGTCGAAGGCATTCACTCCCGGCACCGAGCAGTCGTAGACCATTTCCTCGCCGTCCGGTTCGATGCTCTCGATCGTTACGACAAACCGCTCCCGGTTCATCATCCGCTGATAACCGTTCAGCCTCGCCTGCAGCCGCTCGTGCTTCTCCGGGTCTGAGAAGCCGATGGCCTCGGCAAACACGGCCAGATTGTCGTTCGAAATGACAAGTTCGTGATCGGCGCGGTTTTCGTAGTCGCGGTAGCCGCCGTGCCCGTCGGGCATGGAACGCATTCCGGCAGGGCGGCGGTTCTCGTAAATCGTGGCGGCAATCCCCAGCCGCAGCAGCATCCGCTGAACGGCGCGCAGCAAATCCAGATCGGATTGCGCCAGCCGCACGCTCACCCCTTTGGCCTGCGTGCCGATGGCCGTCCCGTCGGCGTCGAACAGGCCTTGCAGGAAGCCGCAGTAGAATGTACTGGATGCCTGCTCGACGAAGGGCGTGACAGTCTTCACGCCCCGATAAATGCCGTAGTCCGCCGCGAGGTCGCGCAGGCCGGCGGAGGCAACAATCGTGCGGTCGTATTCCGCTTGATCGTGGCCGGTCAAGTCGGCGCGGGCGCGCAGGCTTCGATGGATAGCGTTCACCGCCTGTTCAGCCATCTCGGCGCGATGCTCGCCCCAGTACGTGAGTCGGGCCGTCTTCTGATCGAAAGTGCCGTCACCCACCAGCGAACCCAGCAGCCAGCCTTCGTCAAACGTCCCGTCGCCGTCCCAGTGAAAATCGCGATGATTGTGGAGTTTGATCTTGTCGCCGGCCTTGAGCGATCCGGCCTCGACCCATTCCGGTTGCTCGATCTTGCGGGAGATATATGGCACAGCCAGAACCTTGTGATTGGCCGTGAGTCGCAAAGTGTAACCTTCTCTCGACCGCAGGCGCAGGACGGGCTGTACCCCCGTCTCCCAGAATCCCTCCGAGGCGTGAACTGCTCCATCCACCACCGTCTGATGCCCGACGCCGACCAGGTCTATCACCTGCCGCGGGCCCTGATCCGTCATCACCCACGTATCGCCGGTGACGCACGGGTTCGTGCCAAACTCGGCCGTCTCACGCCTTGCCGGGCGTGAGGCGATCGCCGCCTGACGGTTGAATATTCCCGGCTCGCCGCGTCCGCCCCGATCCATCTCCCACATCACGCGAATCACTTCCGCCTGTGTCAACCCGTGTTCCGGCCAGACGGCTGAATTGTTCGCATTCCAGCGCTGACTGTTTTCGTGCTCAAACTCCCCGGTCTTGGCGCGGGCCATTTCCTCATCGTCAAAATCAAACAGCGAGATCATCGCCGTGCGGCGCACACCGCCGGAGACGGCGGCGTTGCCCACGGCGCACATGATGTCGTGAGCGTCAATTGGACGCAAGAAACTGCCCTGCCGGGCGAGGAGGCGCAATCGGGCAAATTCCAGCATCGCCCTCAGGGGTTCTGGGCCTGAGGCGCGTCCTCCTTTGGTGCGAAGCGGCAGGCCGGCCGGGCGGACGAGAGAGTAATCAAAATGGATGTCACCACCCTCGAACCAAGCCTCAAGGCCGGCGCGGAGGGCCTCGGCCCAACCTTCCGCCGAGTCCTCGATGACAAATTTGCGGAGAGAAGAACCGTTCTGACGCCGGATGCGCGGGAAGTTTTCAACGTATTGCCGCTCCACCGAGAATCCCACACCACAGCCGCTCATTGAGATAATGAGGGCTTCGATAAAAGAGTCGATGCTTTCGACGGGCTGATACGAGCAATTGTAAATGGTGGCGTTATTCCGCCGGGCTGCCGGGCCGGCCATTGCCAGCAGGCGCATCGAAGTCATCGCCCGCATTTCCAGCATGGCGCGGCGGATGCGGTCGTAGGTCTCCGGCGGCAAGCGCGCCTCAGACAGTTCGTGGAGACAACCCACCGCCCGATCCACGGTTTCTATCCAGGTCTCCCGGCGGCCCAACTCGTAGTTGAAACGCGAATACTTGTCGTAGAACTGGAACTTCTGAAGTTGGGTCGGGAAGTATTGATCGGCCTCAGCAAACGCCCGGCGCACCTCGGCGGGGATGGGCCGCTCCTTGCGCATTTTCGCATGTTCGGCGCGATAAAGGATATAGTGCTTGGCCGCCTCGTATTCGCCAGCCGACTGCAGAACCATCTCGACGATATCTTGCACGTCCTCGACCGTCGGCACGATGAACTTGGCCGCAATGATGTTGACGGCTTGTTGAGCCAGTTGAGCAATGGGCGTATTCGGCTTTCGGCCAAGACTTGCAAAGCACCTCGTCATTGCGGTCTCAATACGTGCGATATCAAACGGAACTTCACGGCCATCGCGTTTGATAATGGATGCCGGCGGAACGATTTGATCACCTTCACGGTTTAGTCGTTCAATTGACCGTCCGTTTCCATTCGACCCGTTGAGACCATTCGGATGCTTCACGGTTTTGGAACCTGTAGTAAATAGCATATGAGTTTTCTCCTGTGGCAGTGTCGCGAAGACTTTTCGATCTTTGCTAAACCTGATTGATCAAAGGGTCCGTAAAAGAATAAGTTCCGTCAAGACCCTAAGGGTCTTCGAGACCCTTAGGGTCTGAAACCGGGAAGTTATACTTTCTCAGGCCCAAAGCCTCGAACATGGAAGCCAGCTCCTCTTCACAGCCAAACGTCTTCTGATGACAAGCCTCACACAGCGTAACGCCGTTCGACACATCAACTGCGATATTCTCTCCCGTGACTCGGGCGTATGATGCCATCCGCGCCATGTACCTTTGTCAATATCGTCATGCCCGCGCCGGGCAATGCCCGCAACAGCCAGCCATTTGCTGAACGGCGGGCCGTGGCCGTTCGCGCCGGATTTAGGTTTGGTCATCTCTGCTAGCATTCGCACCTCCTCACATTCTCCGGAATTGAATCAACTCACATCGCAATAAATACACGCCCAACCGGCCAACAACGCGGCGCACCGGCAGGGCGTGATTACTCCAACAGGCGATTGATTTCGTCGCGGACTTGCTTGATATCGTCCAGGCCAAGATACACAATGGCATAGCGAATATAGGCGATGTAGTCCAGTTCCTTCAGTCCGGCGATCACCATGTCGCCCACCACGCGCGAGGAGACTTCCGCTTTGCCCATGGCCTGCAGAGTGGACTCGATCTCGCCGGACAGGCGCTCGATGTCGGCTGCCGAGACCGGGCGCTTGACACACGAGATGCGAATCCCGCGCTCCAGTTTTTCCCGGTCGAACTCTTCGCGGGTGCCATCGCGTTTGACCAACATGGGGTTGGCCAGAATGGCGCGTTCGTAGCTGCTGAAGCGCAGTTGGCAGCTCTTGCACACCCGCCTCCGTCGCACGTCGACACGGGCGTCGTGCGTGGTGTCAATCACTTTGGAGTTTTCAGCGCCACAATACGGGCATCGCATGAGATTGCTCCCGCCCCACACCGCCAGGCCCGGAGGCTCGGTGAGTCACGAAAGTCAAGTAGAACTAACGTTTCACGCCAGATATGGGGGCAAACCCTAACCATATCCCAACATCTGGGGCGAAGGGGCTACATTCTAACATGGCAGCCCTCAGGCGCGCAAGCCCCACCGAAAGGCTATCCACCTTAAAGTTTTCGTTCTGGTCTGCGCCGCCGGCGTTGTTCTATTAGAGGGATGGACGCTGGCCCTGCCCCGAGGCAGAAGCAGGGGGCCAGCAACGCTCCCATCAGGCGAAGGTCGCCGGTCGCGCCGAGCAAACCTCGGGCGGCGCGGCGGCATAGGTCGCCCCGGAGCGAGCGGAACCACGGTCGCGGGGGAGGAAGTCCCACGCCGGGTGGGGGTATGTAGGGCAGGCGTCCCAACGCCTGCCTGGGGCCGTAGACCGAATCGTCGGCGGTCAGCGGCTCGCCGTGTATGTAGGGCAGGAGTCCCAACGCCCGCCGGAGGCCGGGGGCCAGAGGCCGGTGCTCCCCTCTGGCCCCGCCGTGCGATCAGCGCCGCCGCAGGAAGGGCGGCATGTCCAGATCTTCGGTGTTGAAGCTGCGCGGCTCAAAGTGCGCCGGCTGCAACTCGCGGCCCTCCGGCCGCGCCTGGGTAGCGCCGCCAGCCCGGGAGGCCATAGCCTCCGCCACGGTCTGGCGAGCCTGGGGGCGGGCCACGGTCACCGGGGCGCGCTGATCCACCAGACGGCGCGGCATGCCGGTGCGCTCGAAGCCGGTGGCAATCACCGTCACGCGGATCTCGTCGTGCAGGTTGGGGTCCACCACCGCGCCGAAGATCAGGTTCACGTCCGGGTGGGCGGTTTCCTTGATGATGGCCGCAGCCTGATTGACCTCGAACAGACTGAGGTCGCTGCCGCCGGTCACGTTGAACAGAATGCCGCGCGCACCGTCAATGGTGATGTCCAGCAACTGGCTGGAGATGGCAGCCTCGGCGGCCACGCGAGCGCGATCCTCCCCGCTGGCCCGGCCGACCGCCATCAGCGCTGCGCCGCCCTCCGACATGATCGTGCGCACATCGGCGAAGTCCAGGTTGATCAGGCCGGGCACAGTGATCAGCTCGGAGATGCCCTGAATGCCCTGGTGCAACACCTCGTCGGCCATGCGGAAGGACGCCTGCAGGGAGGCCTTCTTGTCCACAATTTGCAGCAGCCGGTCGTTGGGGATCACGATCAGGGTGTCCACCTGCTCTTTGAGCTTGTCAATGCCGGCCTCGGCGGATTGCTGGCGGCGGGCGCCCTCGAAGCTGAACGGGCGGGTGACCACACCGATGCCCAGTGCGCCAACCTCCCTGGCGATCTGGGCCACGATGGGCGCGGCGCCGGTGCCGGTGCCGCCGCCGAGGCCGGCAGTGATGAACACCATGTCGGAGCCTTTGAGCACTTCGTACAGCTCCTCGGCGGATTCTTCGGCCGCCTTGCGCCCGACCTCCGGATCGCCGCCGGCGCCCAGGCCGCGCGTCAGCTTATCGCCGATGCGCACCCGGATGGCAGCGTTGGAAAGCAGCAGTGCCTGGGCATCGGTGTTCACTGAAACAAACTCAATGCCGGCCAGGCCCTCCTCGATCATGCGGTTGACGGCATTCTGACCACCGCCGCCAACGCCGACCACTTTGATCCGTGCGAACGACTCTGAGAGTGAGTTGGGGGTCATGATTTCCTCCTGTTGTTGGTGTGTGACGCGCTGAATAATAAAGGGTTTGTTACGGTAGTAGTCGCTTGAACCAATCCACGCCTTTGACCACGCCCGAGGGGACCGGCGGGTGGGGGCGCCGGCCATTGGCAGACCCGGGCCGCGACTTGCGGCTGCCGCGACGGCGGACGTTGAAGTCCATGCTCTCGCGCACCGCCCAGTCCAGCAGCCCCACACTGGTGGAGTACTCGGGCCGCTCGAGTTGATCCACCAGCCCGCGCAGGTTCTGCGGTCCGGCGATGCGCACCGGCAGGTTGAGCACATCAGAGGCAAGTTGGCGCATGCCGGGCAGTTTGCTGGAGCCTCCGGTCAACACCACCCCTGCGGGCAGCAGGCCATCGTAGCCGGAGCGTTTGATCTCCTGCAGCATCAGCGTGAAGGTTTCCTCCACGCGGGCTTCGATGATGCCGGCCAGGTCGGCCTTGCTGAGCTGCTGCGGACGATCCTCGCCAAACGGCCGCACGACGAAAGTTTCGCCCGGGTTGACCTCACGCGGCAGGCAGTGACCGTGGTCTATCTTCACCCCTTCGGCCACGTCGGCGGGCAGCCGCAGCAAATGGGCAATATCGGAGGTGATGTGGTTACCGCCCACCGCCAGCACCATGGTGTGCCAGACGTTGCCGTCAATGTACAGCGCCAGATCGGTGGTGCCGCCGCCGATGTCGCACACCACCACCCCCATTTCCTTCTCGGTGTCGGTCAGCACCACCTCGGCTGAGGCCAGCGGGTTGAGCACGAAGCCCTCCACCAGCACCCCCGAGGCCTCCACGCACTTGCTGATGTTGTCCACCGAGGTGGTGGCGGCCGTGATGATGTGCGTTTCCACCTCCACGCGGAAGCCGTGCATACCAATCGGGTGGCGGATGCCGTCCTGCCCGTCAATGGTGAAACCGCGCGGGATCACGTGGATCACCTCCCGGTTGTGGGGGATAGCAATAGCCTGGGCCGCGTCCAGCGCGCGTTCTACATCGTCCTGCTCGATGGTGTGGCCGGACACACCGACGATCCCGCGCGAGTTGACCGAGGAAATGTGCTGCCCGGCCAGGCTGACGAAGGCTTGCCTGATCTCGTAGCCGCCGGTCCGTTCGGCCTTCTCGACCGAGGCGGCGATGGCGCGGCTGGCTTCCTCCATGTCCACCACCACGCCCTTGCGCATCCCGTGCGAAGGCTCCACGCCGGCGCCGATGATCTTCAAGCCGTCGTCCCCGTCCATCTCGGCCACCAGGGTACAGACCTTGGTGGTTCCCACGTCAATGCCGATGAAAAGTGGTGCGTCCATGTTGCTACCTCGTGTATTGCAGATGGCTTATGGCTTATGGCTTATGGCTTATGGCGGATAGCATATCGCCGTGGGCGCCTACCTGCGCAGGGTTTTGCGAAATGCGTTGATTTTCCGGGCCAGCACCTCGGCCTGTTCGTAAATCTGGGCCTGTTGCCCGGCAGTGATGTATTTCCGATCCAGGGCGAGAAACGAGCCAGAGACCACCTCAAACGTTTCGCCGACTGAGAGACCCAGGCGGTGATTAAATTGCGCATCCGTCTCCAGACCAGCGCCTTCTGCGATGAGCAACGGGACGGCATCCGCTGCTCGGTTCATCTGGCTGGCAAGGGCATACTGTTCGTGCTGCGGAAATCTCATCGTGACCTCATGAATGTGCGCGGTGAACTCCCGCGCCCGTTGCCATATCTCCAGCCCCTCGAAACGAAATGCCATCGCGTCGCCTCCTGGTCTATGGCGTATCGCGTATCGCGTATCGCCACGCTTCGCGGCCATCCGCCACGCGAAGCGGCCATACGCTAGCGGCTATAGTACGGTGCGTCTACGTTCTCCACACTGACCACCGTTGGAAGGATCTGTCTGTTGAGCAGGTTGGCCACCAGCGTTTCGTACACCTTCAACTTCATCCCCATGTCGCCGCCCACGCCGAAGTACCCGCGCCAGCCGCGGCCGTCCTGATAGCTCAGCCCGTGCAGCGAGTCGTAGTGCAGCAGTTCAATATTGGGGCGCAGTTCACGCAACTTGAGCGCCCCGGCAACCGCCTCCACCGGAACCACCGGCGTATCGGGGATCACCTCCAGCGGTGCGGCGGCGGCATCCACCTGAATGGGCAGCAACCCCGGCAGGTCGGCGCGCTGCTCGAAGGCCACCCCGTCGCCGTCCACCCACTGCGATTGCCCGCCCTGCTGCCAGCTCACCACCGGCGCCCGCTCCTCGACCGTCACCTGTAAGCGGGCCGGCCAGGTCACTCGCACCGCAGCCTCCTTGATGCCGGACATGGCCGCGATCCGCGCCTGCACGCTGGCCGCATCTATCCAGAAAATCTGGTCGGTGTCCACATCGGCAGCCTCGTAAATGTCTACTGCGGGGACGAAATTCGCGCCAGCCAGCTCAAAATCGTACACAAAGAACTGCGGGGCGTGCAGCACGTGGTACAGCGCTGCCAGCGTGAGAGCCGCCAGCAGGGCGCTCGCCAGCCGCCAGGGCCCGATTGCCGCTATCAGAGGCCACGCCCCGAGTGCCGCCGTCGAGGGCCTGCCGGGGCGCCGCGCGCTCCGCGCCGGCCGGCGGGCGGCGCCCGGCCCGAGACTGGCCAGCCCACCGCGCGGCGCCGGCACGGCGACAGCCTGCCACGGCCGCCCGGCGCGGAGTCCACCACGGCCCAGCGGGCGGCGCCCGGTCGGGGCGGAGCGCGGCTTCTTAGCCGGGCGCCGCTCGCCCTGCTGGCGTCGCTGCCGCACGCGGTCGGCGCGAGTCAGGGCCGGCCGGGAACGGCTTCCGCTGGCGAAGGTGGTTCGTCCCGCGCCTGTAGCATTGCTCACGACTTCACCTCGTAGGTGCGCACCGTGCGATCCTTCTCCGCCTGGCGCTCCAGCGCCAGCTCAACCAGCCGGTCAATCAACTCCGGATAGGGCAGCCCGCTGGCCTGCCACAGCCGGGGGTACATGCTGATTTGCGTGAAGCCGGGGATGGTATTGATCTCGTTCAAGTAGAGGTCCCCGCTCTCCCTGTCCAGCAGGAAGTCGCAGCGCGCCATGCCGGCGCAGTCCAGCGCGCGGAAGGCGGCTACCGCGTGCCGCCGCACGTCCTCGGTCAGTTCAGCCGAAATGGGCGCCGGAATCAGCAGGTCGGAGTCGCCGCGGATGTACTTGGCCTCGTAGCTGTAGAATTCGTCCTTTGGCACCACTTCCCCAGGCACCGAAGCCAGCGGCTCGTCATTGCCCAACACGCTCACCTCAATTTCACGCGGGCGTTCCAGCCCACGCTCCACCAATACCCGCCGGTCGTAGCGGGCCGCCTCCTGCAGGCCGGCCTGCAATTCTGTCTCGTCATGGCACTTGCTCACACCCACCGAGGAGCCGAGGTTGGCCGGCTTGGTGAAGATAGGAAAATCGCACATAATCTGCGCCCGAATGAGGACATCGGCCGGGTCCGCCTCGATCTCGCGCCGCAGCACAATCATCGAATCCAGCACCGGGATGCGGTTGGCGCGCATCACGTCTTTGAAAACGCCCATGTCCATGCCCAGCGCCGAACCGAGCACCCCGGCCCCCACATAGGGAATATCGGCCAGTTCCAGCAGCCCCTGCACCGTGCCATCTTCGCCAAAGGTGCCGTGCAGCAGCGGAAAGATCACGTCCAGCTCGGTCATGGCCGAGAGTTGCACCACGTGACGCGCCGGGTCCGGCTGCACGCGCAACAGCGCGCGCTGATCGGGAGCGGTGCCCAGCAGCGTGGCCTGCGAGACCTGGTCCAGAGTCTTGCCGGTCAGCGCCCGCAGCGGGTCGCCCCCGGCAATCCATTTGCCCTCCGGCGTAATACCGATCAACGTTACCTCGTACTTGTCCTTGTCAATGGCCTTCAGCACCGAGCGGGCCGACATCAACGAGACCTCGTGCTCGCCGCTGCGTCCGCCGAAAATCAACCCCAATCGAATCTTCTTCGCCTTACTCAACTACCACTCTCCCACCAGCTCCACTTCCAGCTCCAGCGTCACCCCGAACTGCTGCTTCACCCGCTCCTGCGCCAGGCGGATCAGCGCCAGTACGTCTTCGGCGCGGGCGCCCCCCGGGTTCACAAAGAAGTTGGCGTGCAGGCTACTGATCTCGGCCTTTCCGATTCGGGCGCCCTTCAGCCCGGCTGCTTCGATCAGGCGCCCCGCATAGTCGCCGGGCGGGTTCTTGAACATTGAACCCATGCTGGCCCCCGGCGGCTGGCTGCGCTTGCGCCGGGCGGAAAACGCCTCCACCTTTGCCTGGGCCGCCTGGCGATCGCCGCGCTCAAGCGAAAATTGCGCCGCCAACACCACCTCCTGGCCCGGCGCCCGTTTCAGACGGCTGGAGCGATACTCATAGCCCAGCGCCGCCGCCGGCAGCCAGCCCCGCTCCCCGGAGCGTTGCAAGATGTCTGCCATTCTCAGGGCGCCGGCGATGTCGCCGCCATGCGCTCCGGCGTTGCCCACCACCGCGCCGCCCACCGTGCCCGGCACCGTGGCCGCCCATTCCAGCCCGGCCAGCCCACGACGCACACACCGGCGCGCCAGCGCCCCCAGATTAGCCCCGGACTCCGCGCTGCACAGCACGCGCCCGGCGCCCTCATCGGCAAACGTCACTGCCTGAGCCTGGTTCACCACCACCACCCCTCGATACCCGGCGTCGGCCACCAGCAGGTTGGATCCGCCGCCCAGGACCATAAATTGGAAATTTCCTGCCCACAGCTTGCGGGCGATCTCGGCCAGTTCCCCCGCCGAGCGGGCCTCGATCAGATAATCGGCCGGTCCGCCGATGCGAGCCGAGGTGTAGCGGGCCAGGCTCGCGCCCTCCCGCACCTGCTCCCCCAACAACTCGCGGATCACGCCCTCAGAGCACCTTGATCCCTTCGATCAAGCGAAGCACCGTTTCCCGGTCCGGCTGCAGGACACGCGGCGCGGAGCGCGCTGCGCGCCGGGCCGGGGGAGCCGATTGCGGCGCCCCCGGCGCCCCCTCGCCCCCCGGCATTTCCCCTGCCCGGACCGGGATCAACCGGGGCGCGGCCGGCCGCGCAAGTGGGTAAGACAGGGCAATGCCCTGCCCTTCCCACACGCGAAGCGTTTCCTCGTTCATTGCCCTGCCTCCTGCAGGCGCCCCAGGACCTGCGCGCCCACTGTGTTCACATCCCCCGCCCCGAGGGTAACCAGCACGTCGCCAACCTTCAGCCCGGCCAGCACGGCCTCCACCGCCGCGGCGAGGGTGGGCACGTAGCGGGCATCCGGGTGGACCATCTGCTGCACCAGTTGCGCCGAGGAGACGCCCGGGTCGGCGGCCTCGCGCGCGGCGAATATATCGGTCACCAACACGTGGTCGGCGTCAGCAAAGGCGCCGGCAAACTGCTCCAGCAGCGCCATTGTGCGGCTGAAGGTGTGCGGCTGGAACACCGCCCACAGCGGCCGGCCGCTGAAGCGCAGCCGGGCAGCGGCCAGTGTGGCGCGGATCTCGGTGGGGTGATGGGCATAATCGTCAACGATGGTCACGCCGGCCCCGCGCCGGCTGCCATCCGGGTCTGCCCCCCGCCCGTTACTATCCGGGGTGAGCACCTGAAAGCGACGGCCAGCCCCGCGATACTCGGCCAGCGCGTTGCGCGCGGTATTGAAGCCCACTCCCAGCAAGTCCACGGCCGCCAGGGCGGCCAGGCAGTTGCCCACGTTGTGCAGCCCGGCCAGCCGGGTGCGCACCAGCCCCAGCAACTGTCCACCCTTAAGGGCCAGAAAGTCCGAGCCGCCGGCGCCGTTGGGCAGGATGTTCTCCGCCTTCCAGTCCGGCCCCCCATGCAGGCCGTAGGTGAGCACGCGGGTTCCGCGCGCGGCCGCTTCGCGCCCCAGGGCTGCCGCCCCCGGCTCGTCGGCGCACACTATCAGCGCACCGTCGGCCGGCAGCAGCGCGGCGAATTTGCGGAACGCTTCTTGCATCGCCTCCAGCGTCGGGAAGATATCGGGATGGTCATGCTCCACACTGGTCACCACGGCGATCTTCGGGCGCAGGCCCAGAAACATGTGGTCGTATTCGTCGGCTTCCACCACGAAGGTCTCGCCGGTCCCGGCGTGGGCATTCGACTCGAGATCGGCCAGCGCCCCGCCCACAATGTAGCTGGGGTCCAGCCCGGCTCGATCCAGCACAAAGGCCACCAGCCCGGCGGTGGTGGTCTTGCCGTGCGTGCCGGCGATCGCCACACCGACCTTGCCGGCCATGAGCTGGCCCACAAAGTCGGCGCGCTTGAGCACCGGAATGCCGGCGGCCCGCGCTGCCACAACCTCCACGTTGTCCGGCGGCACGGCGGAGGAGATAATCACCCGGTCCGCGCCGGCGACGTGTTCGGCTGCGTGGCCGAGAACCACAGTGGCCCCGGCTGCCTGCAACCCGGCGGCAAAGGGCGAAAGCGCCTGATCCGATCCGCTCACGGTATAGCCGCTCTCCAGCAAAACGCGCGCAATGGCCGACAGGCCCGCGCCCCCGATCCCGACAAAATGAAAGTGTGTCATACGAACACGATAATCACAAAGACGAACGCCGCCCCGACTGCGAAATAGATGTATGGTATCCCCAGCAGCTTCGGCGGCAGGTACGCCAGATAGGTGAGCGCTCGTGCCCCATCCGGCGGGCGGCTGATCTGCGGGAAGGGGTACCCGGCCTGGTCCATGAAAAACCACAGGCTGCCCAGCAACAGATACCCGTTGAGCATGCCCAGAATAAAGCCCAACATCCAGTCTTGCAGCCGCTCGCGGGCGAACTTGCCGCCGGCAAAGCGCGGCAGGTTGGGGGTCTGGTATCCAAAGAAGGCCAGCGCCACAAACAGCCCGCCCTTGACAACAAACTGCATCATCCCGGTCTGGGTGCCGAACGCGGCAGACACGCCAGGGACGTAAGTCTGCACGATGACCTGGATAAACAGCGCCAGCACCATCGAAAACACCACCAGCATCTCTTTGGCCCAGCCGCGAAAGCCGCCGATGATGCCGAACAAGATCACGAACATCCAGAACACACCGTCGAGGCTGACCATGGCTTGCTCTGCTATCCCGCCGCGCCGCTGCCGGCCACCGCCAGCAAGGCGCGTGCGATACGCTGCGCGGCGTCCGGCGTGGCCAGCGCGCGCGCAGCAGCCTTCATTTTTGCCAGCCTGGGCCGGTCGGCCGCAGGTCCCGCTCGCGGGGCCAGCAACTCGCGGATCAAGGGCAACAGGTCCCGGCCCAGGTCTTGATCGTTCAAGCGTAGCGCCGCGCCATGCCGCACCAGATAATCGGCGTTCACCTTCTGATAACGCCAGGCGTGCGGGTAGGGCACAAGGATGGCCGGCAGCCCGAACAGCGGGAATTCGCCCAGGGTGGAGGCCCCGGCGCGGGCTACGGCCAGATCGGCAGCGGCCAGCGCCCGGCCCATCTCCTGACCGTGAAGGTATGGAAAGGCCAGGTAGCGCGCCCGTCCTTCGGGCGGCAGTGCCTTGCGCCTGGCCCGCACTTCCGGCCAATCCAGCTCCCCGGAAATATGGATCACCTGAAGGTCCTCGGCGAGTAACAGGCTATCCAGAATGGCCGCGAGCGCCCGATTGATGGAACGCGCGCCGCGACTGCCTCCGAAGACCAGCAGGGTATCCCGGTCCGGGGCGAGGAAGATGCCCCCTACCGAGGAAACGGCTCCCCCCACGACCAGATCGGGGCGGGTGGGGTAGCCGCAGGCCTCCACCCGGTCGGGGGTCGAAAAATAAGGGCGCGAGTCCTCCGCAGTCACCATGATCCTTGTCGCCAGCCGGCTGAGCGCCTTGAGCGCCAGGCCCGGCTCAATATCCGGCACGTAGAGCACCAGCGGCGCCCGGTGCAGCCAGGCCGCCAGGGCCACTGGAGGGGCTACGTAGCCGCCGGTTAGCAGCACGGCGGCCGGGCGAAGCTGCCTCACCAGCCGCAACGCCTGCCCGAAGCCACGCGCCAGCAGCAGGGCATTGGCCGGCAGCCGTCGCAGGCCTACCCCGTGTACCCCGGCCGCCGAAACGGCGTGGAAGGGAATGGGCAGCGGCGCCCGGCCCACCAGTTCCCGCTCCATGCCGCCCGTTCCGCCCACCCATTGCAATTCGACCGCCGGGGCCAGGCTATGCAGCGCGCTCGCCACGGCCAGCGCGGGATACGCGCCGCCGCCGGTCCCGCCGGCTGAAATTAAAATTCGCAACGACTTTCCTCGGTGCGCTCTCCAGCGCGCCCTGCCTTGATATGTTGAGCAACAGGCCAACTGCTCCCAGCGCCACGACCAGCGCCGAGCCGCCGTAGCTGATGAACGGCAGCGCGTTGCCGGCGAAGGGAATCAGCCCCACGATCACCAGAATGTTGATGAGCGCCTCCAGCCCCAGCCACAACACCAGCGAAGCCGCCAGCAGCGACCCCAGCGGATCGCCGGCGCGGGAGGCGATCTTGAGGCCGCGCCAGACCAGCAATACAAACAGCGTGATGATGAGCAGGCAGCCGACCAGCCCCAGCTCCTCCCCCACCACAGCGAAGATGCTGTCGGTGTGCGGGGCCGGCAGCGGGCCGAATTTCTGGCGACTCTGGCCCAATCCCACCCCCCACGGCCCGCCGTTCAGGAAGGCCACAATGGCCTGCTGCACGTGCCAGGAGGCCTGGGTGAGGTCTGACAGGCCGCTCAGGTAGTCGGTCAGGCGCTCGCGGGCGGTGGTGGAGCTGTTGATAACGAGCAAGCCGGCCCCGCCGGCCGCCAGGATGGAGGCCAGCATCTGCCGCAGGTCGGCGCCAGCGAGGAAGTACATGACCGCCGAGACCAACACCAGGGTAAAGGCGGCGCTGATGTCAGGCTCCAGCAGCACCAGTCCGGCGATCACACCCACAATGACAGCGAAGGGTACCATGCCGTAGCCCCATTCGTGCAACTTGTCGCCGCGAGAACTGAGCCAGACTGCCAGATAGAACACGGTACTCAGCCGGGCCAGCTCCGCCGGCATGAAGCGCCCGGGCTGGATTCCGCGCTGCGCGCCAAACGCAGCGCCGCCGCGAAACACCACGTACACCAGCGTCAGCAAGGTGGCGCCGATCATCATAATCGCCACCCAACGCCACCACGCGCGCGGCAGCCAGATGAAGAAGGCCATCACTCCCAGCCCCGCGCCGAGCGAGACGAGCTGCCGTACAAAGAATTGCCCGGCAGAGCCGAACTTGTAGTAGGAGACGCCCCACGTTGTGGAAAAGACCATCATCAGGCCAATGGCAACCAGCGCCACAATGACCACGATCAGCGGCGCATCGTAGCGCAACTCGACAGCTTTCTTGCGGATGGGTTGGGCGGAGAGTGTCATGGGAGCCTCGGGTACAGGAAGAAGGAAGGAGGAAGGAGGAAGGAGGAAGGAGGAAGGAGGAAGGAGGAAG
>CAYZNA010000040.1:14849-16156 GCA_964478665.1 uncultured Anaerolineales bacterium | reverse complement strand
TCCCCACTCCCTCCCCCGCACTCCCTAGTCCCCACTCCCCCCTCCCCACTCTCCACTCCCCACTCCCCAATCCCCAATCCCCACTCCCCACTCCCCCCTCCCCCCTCCCCCCTCCCCGTACCTGGCCGGCCTGGCCGCGGCGCTGTTGCTGGTGGTGCTGGGCAACCTGGCGCAAGTGCGCGTGGTTGCCCACGCCATGCAGCAGGTCTCGGATCATCCGCCGGCGGCGTGGAGCGACTTCGACCTGGGGGCCACGTTGCAGGGCGGCTGGCGCCTGCTGAGCGGCAAAGCCACCCTGCCCATCGGGCGGGGCGACTGGTACTGGCCCGCCACGCGCATCGTGCCCACCCTCAACGGCGGCGGATCGGAGATCACCGAATTCCCCTTCTTCACCTTCCTGTACGCCGACCTGCACGCGCACATGATGGATATGCCCTTCACTTTGCTGGCGCTGGCCTGGGCAGTCGCCTACCTGCTGTGGCGCGCGCCGGCCAGGGAAGCGGAGGGCGGCGACGCAAACGGGCGGGCCGCGGCTTTGCACACGGCGGTTGTCTTTCTGCTGGGCGGGCTGGCGCTGGGCGTGACCTTCCCTACCAACACATGGGATTTCCCGGCCTTTCTCGCCCTCGGGGCGGCAGCGGTAGCGGCTGCCGAGTGGCTGCGCGATCCGCGCCTCTCCCGTCGCAATCTGTTTGCGCTCGGCTGGCGGGTGGCTTTGCTGGCCGGGCTGGCGCTGCTGCTCTACAGGCCGTTCAGCCAGTGGTTTGCCGGAGCGTACTCCTCAGCGAAGCTCTGGAAGGACACCCGGACTCCGCTGGAGGCCTACCTTTACATCCACGGGTTGTTCCTGTTTATCCTCACCACCTTCCTCGTGTGGGAAACCCGCCGCTGGCTGGCGGAGACCCCGGCGGAGGACCTCACGCGCTCGCGGCGCTGGGTCAACGGGGCGGGCAGCGCGCTGCTGCTGGCGCTGCTGGCTGTGGCGGCCTTTCTTTACATGAAGGTCACAGCGGCGCTGATCGCGGCGCCCCTGATGGTCTGGGCCGGGCTGCTTCTGCTGCGCTCGCGCGCCGGCATGCCGCCGGAGAAGCGCGCGGTACTCTTCCTGCTGGGCACCGCGCTGGCCATCACCCTGTTCGTGGAAACCTTCGCGCTGGAAGGCGACCGCATGAATACCATCTTCAAGTTCTACATTCAGGTCTGGGTGATCTTCAGCGCCGCCGCCGGGGCGGCGCTGGCCTGGGTGTGGGCCGAGCTGCCCGGCTGGGCGCCGGGCTGGCGCCGGGGCTGGGTGGCCGTGCTGGGGG
>CAYZNA010000040.1:8462-14839 GCA_964478665.1 uncultured Anaerolineales bacterium | reverse complement strand
GCTGGGGGCGCTGGTCTTTGCCGCCACGCTGTACACGGTCACAGCCGGGCGTGCCAAAATCGAGGACCGCTTCCCGGCGTACGACGCGGCGCCCGGCTCAGGCTGCCAGCCCATCCCGGGCATGCCAATCCCCTACGCGGGAAGCCGCAGCCTGCCTCCGGAGGACCAGCCACACAGCCTCGACGGCATGGACTACCTGCGGTGGAGCGCGTACTGCGACCACACTTACTTCCTGCCGCTGGTCTACGACTACGAGGGCATCCGCTGGATGCAGGACCACGTGCAAGGCTCGCCGGTAATCGTGGAGGCCCAGTCATTTGACCTGTACCGCATGTCCAGTCGTTACGCCTGGAACACCGGCCTGCCGGACGTGGTGGGCTGGGACTGGCACACCCGCCAGCACAACGCCGCCGTCCCCACCGAGTTCGTCACCCAGCGCGGCAACGAAATCGTCGCCTTCTATCAGGCTCTCGATCCACAGGAGGCGCTGGCCTTCCTGCGCAAGTACGATGCGCGCTACGTGATCGTCGGGCCGATGGAGCGGGCGTATTACACCCCGGAGGGGCTGGCCCCCGATAGCACCAATCGGGGGCTGGCGAAGTTTGACGCGATGGCGGCCGAGGGGATGCTGATGGAGGTGTACCGCAATCCCGGCACGGTGATCTACGAAGTGACACGGTAAGTTGTCAGCGACACCCCACATTTGGGGTGTGCATGTGGAGTACCCGCCCAACTGTACGCCCATGCCTCGCGTGCAGGGGCTTTTGACTACCCTGCTACGGCAAGGATCCTTACCTCCCGGTCCAGGCGATCTCCCAGCAAATCTTGCACCACATCAAGGTCGTAGTCTGTCTGCAGCCCGAGCCAGAATTGCGGCGAGGTGCCGAAGTAGCGGGCCAGGCGCAAAGCTGTATCGGCGGTGATGCTACGCTTTCTGAGCACAATCTCGTTTATGCGCCGCGGGTGAACGCCGACGTCGAGTGCCACACGGCTCTGGCTGAGTCTCATGGGCTTGAGAAACTCCTCGAGCAGCACTTCGCCGGGGTGGATAGGGTTGAGCTTTTCGTCTGACATGGTTACACCTTGATACCTGACTACCTCTCGTAGCGCGAGCTGGTGACAATGGAAATCGGCCGGCGCTGGATGCACAGGCTAATGATAGTCCACGATTTCGACCTCATACGCATGACTGTCTCGCCACTCGAAGCAGACACGCCATTGGTCGTTGATGCGAATGCTGTACTGCCCTTCCCTCGTCCCGCTAAGTTTTTCGAGTCGATTGGCGGGCGGGGCGCGCAGATCACGCAGCGTCGTGGCGTTGTTAAGCATCCGGAGCTTGCGCAAGGCTACCTGTTGAATCTCGGGCGGGAGTCGGCGCGACCGCTGACGGGCGAGGACTTTCTGGGTCTCACTATCCCGAAAGGACTTGATCACGATGCCATTCTATAGCGCCGTGCGCTAAGCGTCAAGTGTATCGAATCGGGCCTGATAGGCCTCTCAGGGCCTTGTCCAGGCTCCAAACGCCTCCCCAAAAAACTCCGCCAGCCGCAAATAGAGCGTCTTCAAGTTCTTCGGGCGCTGGATGCCGTGGCCCTCATCCTCGAAGGCCAGCAACTGGAACTCCACCCCGGCCGCGTCCAGCGCCCCTTTCACCACCCGCACGTTCTCCGGGGTGACGTTGGGGTCCGTCATCCCCTGCACAATCAGCAGCCGGCCGCGGATGTTCCCCACGAAGTGAAGCGGCGAGCGCTCGCGGTAACGCTCGGGGACCTGATCCGGGCGGCCGCCCATCATCTCCTCGCTGTACGGGCGCAGGTCGTGGCGCGTGGTCTGGTAGTCCACCACCAGATCGGTCATGCCGCAGATAGGGGCGGAGGCGGCCACCAGTTCCGGCGGGCAGTGGGTGATCTGGTACCACGAGGAGTAGCCGCCGTAGGAGGTGCCGGTCACGCCCACCCGGCCCGGCTGCGCGATCCCGGCCGCGATCAGGGCCTCGATCCCGGCGCGGATATCGTCCTGCTCCCGCCCGCCCCAGCCGTCTTCTTTGATGGCGTTCATGTACGCCAGCCCGAAGCCGGTGCTGCCCCGGTAGTTGGGGTCCAGCACGTCGAAGCCCTGCGAGACGAGGCACTGAATCTGCGGGTTGAGCCGGTCCTCGCTGTGAGCGGTCGGGCCGCCGTGGATGTACACCACCGCGCCCCGCGCCGGGCCGCGCGCCCGGTACAGCCAGCCCTGCACCTCCAGCCCGTCGGGCGAGCGCCAGCGGAAGTCCTGCGCCGGGGCCAGGTCGGCCGCGGTGAGCGGGGTGCGCTCCCAGATGCGGGTCAGGCTGACGAAGGTCTCCGGGCGGGGATCGTCGGGGCGAAAGCGCACAAGGTCGGCTGGTTGCCGGGAGCTGGCGTACTCCCCCACCCAGTACGGGCGACCCGCCGGGTCGCCCCTCCCCTCCCCGACCGGGGCCAGCCCCCGATAGCGGCAATCGGGGGCCAGCGGGGTGAGGTTTCCCGGCAGGGGCGGCAGCCGGGTCTCCGCGCCGGTTTGCGGGTCGAGCAGCGAGGCCCGCACGCGCGCCGCCTGGCGCTCGACGATCACCGCCCGGTCGCTGCCGAAGGGCACATAGGCCCCCTCCGGGTTGCGGGCCGGGTCGTCCAGCAGCCAGCGCAGGTCGCCGGTTTCCCGGTCCCACACCCCCACCCGGCGATGGTCGCCGGCCTCGGCCCACACAATCGCCCGCCGGCCGTCCGGGAACCACGCGGCGTAGGCTTTGCGCTGCTCGCCGGCGTTGAGCACCTCGCAGTCCGCGCGCCGCTCCACGTCCGCCAGCCACACCTGCATGCCAGAGGGGTGCAGGTCTTTGCGGCTATAGAGCACGTGCGTCCCCTGCGGGTTGAGCTTTGGGAAGTACCAGCAACCCTTTTCCGGGCGGGCCAGCGGCAGGCGCTGGCCGGTGCGCAGGTCGTGGCGGTACACCCACGTTGGCTCGATCTCCTGCCCGGCGGCGAAATCGTAGTTGGCGCCGTAGATCAGATAGCGTCCGTTCGGGGTGAGCTGCCCCCCACGCAGGAAATAGCCGGGGGCGGGTTCGGTCAGCGGAATCATCTCGCCCGGCCGGGCGATGTCCACCCGGAAGAGCTGCGCCCGCTCGTTCCCGTCGTGATCCTGTTCCACGATCACGGCGCGGCTGTCGGGCGTCCACGAAACCAGCAGGGTGTCGTCCGGGGTCTCGGTCAGGCGGGCGGGCGGGGCGGAGGCATCGGTAGGGGCGGCGTACACATCGGCTGCCGGCCCCGTGCGGTACCATGCCCACGCGGCCCACCTGCCGTCGGGCGAGACCTGCGCCCCCCACAGGCCGGGCAGGGAGAGCAGCGCATCGAGAGTCTGATCGGGAGTCACAGGGAATTCCTTTCGTCCGCAGTCACAGCGCCGGGACGCGCAAGTAAACCTGCGCCGCGCCGCTGATGGTGGCGATAGGCAAGGTCAGTTCGACCGGGCGCACGTAGCCAGGCCGGACTTGCAGGTGATCGCGCACAAAGGCCGATATCGCCGCCAGCGCACCTTCCATCCAGAACGCGTCGGCCGGGCGCGGCGTGTCTAATTCAGCTTTGTGCGTGGTCCTGCCAAACACCGGATAGGCGTGCTCCGCGAACACCGGCCAGCCGAAGCGTTCGATCGCGTCCAGGTCATCGAAGCTGGTCCCCATGGCTTCCTCGAAGAAGAGTACGACCCAGGTGCGCAACCTGTACCTTTCCTTATCCGGCATGTCGGCGAACATCATTTGCAAATCGGAGGGCGTGTCGTACACAGCCAGACCGAACACCTCGCCGCCGCTGCCCATCACCACCGCGTAGCGCGGCTCGGCTTCGGGCGGGTAGCGAATCTCGAACGGATGCTGGTCGTTCAGCCAGCGCCACGGGGCCAGCTCGTAGAACTCGGCGGCCAGCTCGTACAGGCGTCCGACGAAAGGCGGGGTGACACCAGGCAGCGTCAGCAGGCCGGGGACCGGCTTGCCGCGATTCATGCTTCTCTCCAGCGAATACAGCGCCTCTGTCAGCATTGGCAGGCTGGTCCGGTGCTGGCAGCGCACCCCCACCTGCGCCAGGAGCGGCGTGAGAGCCGCCACCTGACCGGCGTCCGGCAGGTAAACGACCCCGGGCCGTCGCGCCGCTCCGGCGCCCAACGTCGGGCGGCGCATTGCGCGCAGCAATTCCTCGAAGATCAGCTCCGGTGTGGGCGGATCATCCCCGAGCTTCGTGTCGAGGATCTTGCCGGCGTCGGCGGTCACAAAAATCACCAGGTAGGGCCGGTAGGGCGCTCCGCTGCGCGGGGTGATCCACGTGCGCGCGTGGCGCGCCGATCCTTCCCAGGCTTCGTCGCGTTGTGGCAGGCGGCGCACCCGGTCCAGCAAGCGGGCAAGGTGTGGTTCGGCTGGCATGGTCTATGCTCCCGGGGGTGGTTGTACAGCAGTGTAGCACATCAGCCCAAATCGTGTAGAATCATGGGGATGGATCATGGGGATGGAAGGGAGGCCGCCGCAATGACAGACTTGATGATTCACCCGCCGCTGGCGGACGAAATACGCCAGCAGGCGGAAGCTAGCGGAGTGGCAGCAGAAGTGGTGCTGGAGACAGCTCTGCGGGAATATCGGCGCCGCGAGCAGGACCAGAAACTCAGCGCCGAGCGCCAGGCGTGGCGGGCTTTGCCACCCGAGACTCAGGCCCGTTACAGGGGCGAGTACGTGGCGATCCACAGTGGGAAGGTGGTTGACCACGATCCGGACCTCTCTGCTCTGCACGGGCGAATCCGGGAACGGTACGGCTGGATCGCTGTGCTTATCACGCCGGCTGATGGTCGCCGCGAACTTGTGTTCCGCAGTCCCCGGTTGGAGCGGTCGCCATGAGGCAACCGTATAGCACGACATACTGGCCTCCGGCGCCCGTGCTCGATGTTGCGCTGGCAGTTCGCTACGAAGCGCCGCGAGTCGGCCCCTTTCCGGCGCTTGCAGATACTGGTGCCGATGGGTCGCTGGCCCCGCTAGACCTGCTCAACAGCCTCGGGATCCCGGCTACTGACGAAACCGGGGTGCGCTCCCTTTTTGGGGGGCGTCGGCAAGCGCGCGTGTTTCTGGTAGACCTGCTTGTTGGCGAAACACGGCTGCCAGACGTTGAGATCGTGGGCATCGAAGATGTCGGCGAAATCATCCTCGGTCGCGATGTGCTCAACCAGTTGCTCCTGCTGCTGGACGGGCCGGGTGGGCTGACGGATGTGCTGGAGCGCCGGCCGCGCCTTCGCTCTCGTTGACTCTATTCCGACAATCGCACAATGCAACGCCTGCGGGGCATTCTGCCCCGGTTACCCGACTCAGCCCGTGGGCGGGCCGCCCGCCGGGCGCTGATCTTCACCTTCACCCTGCTGGCAATCGAATCCCTCGATCCCGAAAAGCAAACACGCCCTGGCTTCCGCGAGGGGCTGGCCCCCGATAGCGGCAATCGGGGGCGGGCCGGGGCGGCGGTCACAAAAATCACCGGGTAGGGCCGGTAGGGCGCTCCGCTGCGCGGGGTGATCCACGTGCGCGCGTGGCGCGCCGATCCTTCCCAGGCTTCGTCGCGTTGTGGCAGGCGGCGCACCCGGTCCAGCAAGCGGGCAAGGTGTGGTTCGGCTGGCATGGTCTATGCTCCCGGGGGTGGTTGTACAGCAGTGTAGCACATCAGCCCAAATCGTGTAGAATCATGGGGATGGATCATGGGGATGGAAGGGAGGCCGCCGCAATGACAGACTTGATGATTCACCCGCCGCTGGCGGACGAGATTCGGGAGGAGGCGCAATCACAGGGCTTGCCCATTGAGGAGTTTCTGCAGGGCACGATCCGACGCGAACGCACGCTGGCGAACCAACGCAAGATCGAGTGGGAACAGGCATGGTGGTTAAGCCTGCCGCTCAGCGAACGCGCGAAGTACGAAGGGGAATACGTGGCAGTTCACAGCCGGCAACTGGTAGATCATGACGGAGATTCGGCCGCGCTGCACCAGCGGATCCGCAGCAAGTACGGAAGGACGGCTGTATTGATCATGCCCGCCGAGGGACCGCGCGAGCTCCTCCATGGTGGACCTTCTGATTGACTCAGCCCGGATACCAGATGTGGACGTAGTGGGGAGCGATTGGCAGAATCAAATCATTCTGGGCCGCAACGTCCTCAACCGCCTCATTCTGCTGCTGGACGGCCCGCGCGCGGAAACCGATATTCTCGAACGCCGCTCGCGTACCCGCGTCTCGCGTCTCTGAACTTGACACCCATTTCCCCTCCCGGTAAACTTCCGCGTATGACGCACCCGCCCTGGTAAGTCGCCTCCTCTGCCAAAGACGGGGTGGGCAGGGACGCC
>CAYZNA010000040.1:186-8362 GCA_964478665.1 uncultured Anaerolineales bacterium | reverse complement strand
CACCCCTACGTTGTCACCATTCACGTAGGGGCGACCGTCTCTGGTCGCCCCTCTGCCAAAGACGGGGTGGGCAGGGACGCCCACCCCTACGTTGTCACCATTCACGTAGGGGCGACCGTCTCTGGTCGCCCCTCTGGTCGCCCCTCGGGTCGCCCCTCGGGTCGCCCCGGCTATCACCGGCCCCGCCGCCGCTGGTGGCGCGAGGCGCGCTCTGTGATTCCCCCGCCCCGGAAAGTTCGTTCGGCCACGAATTGCACGAATGCCGCGAATTTTCCTGAGCAAAGGGGACTCTCTCATGTTCGTCAATCGCATACTCAGAACCTTTACCGGCGGCGCGCATCGGACGGCCCGCCGGGCGCTGATCTTCACCTTCACCCTGCTCGCCATCGAGTTTCTGGACGAGTTCGTGTACGGCGCGCGCGAGGCCGCGTGGCCGCTGATCCGCGACGACCTGCGCCTGACCTACGCCCAGATCGGCCTGCTGCTGGGCCTGCCCGGCGTGATCGGCAACCTGATCGAGCCGGGGCTGTTTATTCTGGGCGACGTGTGGAAGCGCCGCGCCATCGTGCTCGGCGGTGGGCTGGCCTTCACCGCCGCGCTGCTGCTCACCGCCGGGGCAACCAGCTTCCCGCTGGCGCTGCTGGCCTTTGTGCTGTTCTCGCCGGCCTCCGGGGCCTTTGTCACCCTCTCGCAGGCCACGCTGATGGACATCAACCCGGGCCGGGAGGAGCAGGCCATGGCCCGCTGGACGCTGGCCGGGTCGCTGGGGGTGGTGATCGGGGCGCTGGCCCTCGGCGCGGCGGTCGCGCTCGGCGGAGGCTGGCGGGGGCTTTTCCTCGCCTTCACCGCGCTTGCGCTCGGGCTGGTGCTGCTGGCTGCGCGGCAGCCGTATCCCAACGGCCACCCGGAGAAGCAAGCGCGCCCCGGCTTCCGGGAGGGGCTGGCCGGGGCGGCGCGGGCGCTGCGGCGCGGCGAGGTCTGGCGCTGGCTGGTGCTGCTGGAATTCTCCGACTTCATGCTGGACGTGCTGCTCGGTTTTCTGGCGCTGTACTTTGTGGACGTGGCCGGGGTCAGCCCGGCAATCGCGGGGGCCGCGGTGGCGGTGTGGACCGGCTTCGGGCTGATGGGGGATGCGCTGCTGATCCCGCTGCTGGAGCGGGTGCGCGGGCTGCGCTACCTGCGATTGAGTGCGGGGATGATGCTGTTCCTGTACCCCGTCTTTCTGCTCGCCCCGCCGCTGTGGGCAAAGTTCGGGCTGCTGGCTCTGCTCGGGCTGCTCAACTCCGGCTGGTACGCCATTCTGCAGGGGCAGTTGTACGCCACCATGCCCGGCCAGTCCGGGACGGTGATGGCGATCAACTCCGTCTTCGGGGTGGTCGCCGCCACTGTGCCCGCGCTGTTGGGCCTCGCCGCCGGCCGCTCCGGCCTGCCGGTGGCGATGGGGCTGCTGGCCCTCGGGCCGCTGGCGCGGATGAGGGGGATACCGGGGGGGCGTGGGGGATGGAGGGTGGAGGGTGAGGCGTAGGGCGTCGGGGCTACAGCCGGAATATGTCGCTCACCGCAATCTCGAACCCCTCCAGCACCTGCGAGCGAGCAGCTTCCCCCACCCGCCACTGGCCCTGCAGAGAATACACCCCCTCTTCCAGAACGTACACCTCGATCGTCTTCGCCCGGTAGTCGGCGATCCAGTACTCGCGCACCCCGGCCTGCTCGTAAGCCTCGAACTTCTCGCGGCGGTCGTAGGCCCAGTTGGAGGGGGAGAGCATTTCCACAACCAGGTCGGGCGCGCCGTTGAAGTGTTGACTGTCGAACAGGTGCAGGCGCCCGGCGGCCACGAAGAAGATATCCGGCTGCACCGGCGCCCCCTGGCCCGGCAGGAGCACCGCGCAGGGGGCAGTGATCACTTCGCCCAGGCGTCGCTCCAGCACATAGCTCCCCAACCTGGTGGCAAGCGGCGAAAGGGCACGCTGGTGATCGGTGGCAGGCGGTGGGGACATGTGCAACACTCCGTCAATCACTTCGTAGCGATAACCGTCCTCGGGCAGGCGCAGCCAGTCCTCGTAGGTCCACTGGCCCTGTTCGGGCCAGGGTTGCTGGATGGGCGTCGTCCTTTGAGCGGTCAGCATTTGCTCTCCCATGGTTCTCTCCTTCGCACACTTGCCTCGGCTACGCCGAACTATATCACATCTGGCCTCCGAGGGAACACATGGCGCGAAGCGTGCGTTCCCTACGTAACGTAGGGGGCGCACGCTTCGCGCCATGCGCCCCAGATTATTGAGGAGATACTGTCAGCGATGTGTTTCGCAATCAGGGTATGCGGGCGGGGTGCGCCCCGTCCGCATACCTTGATTGCGGGGATTCTTCTGACAACCTTTGCGTGCACACCGCCGGGCAGCATTGCTTGACAGAAGCGCCGTTTCCCGGTAAAGTTGCCGCCATGATAGAAACCATGTGGAACTGTGATTTGCGCCCTTGCGCAGGCCACCTGGCCGGGCTGCCGGGCTGCATCAGCGGCGGCCGGACAGCCGCTGCGTTTGCGCCGGCCCACGGGGAGGCGAGTTCGGGCCAGTGAACCCTGCCCCCTACCCGTGCGTTCACCGGCGCGAAGGCCTTCACCTTCGCGCCTTTGATTTCTGGTAGATGAAGCATGACTCAGATTCTGCTGCTCAACGCATCTTTTGAACCGCTCAGCGTAATCGGGCTGGAGCGGGCCGTCGCGCTGTGGCTGGAGGGCAAGGCCGAGCTGCTGGAGGCCGCGCCCGGGCGGGTGCTGCGCTCCCCCTCGCGCGCCTGGCCCATGCCCAGCGTGCTGCGGCTGCGGCGCTACGTCAACGTCCCCCGGCGCGGGGCCGCCTGGTCCCGCAAGGACGTGCTGGCGCGCGACGGTTACACCTGTGCCTACTGCGGCCGGCCGATGACCGGCCGCGAGGCCACGGTGGACCACGTGATCCCGCAGTGGAAGTGCCGCCAGATGAACGTGCCGGCCAGCACGTGGAGCAACACGGTCGCCTGCTGCCGCGCCTGCCAGCAGCGCAAGGGCGGGCGCAGCATGCACGAGGCCGGGATGCGCTTCCACAGCCCGACCTTCGAGCCGAAGACCCCGCGCGTGAACTACCTGGTGCTCTCGCTCAGCCCGCTGCCGGAATGGCGCAAGTACATCCTGCGCTGAGTGGACTGACAGCAGCCGGGGACGGAGGCCGTCATCGTTCGCAGGGAGCGCCCCGTCACCGTTCGGGCAGCGCTCCCGGCGCGCGGGCGGCCTCCTCCCCGGCTTCCTCGTACAACACGCCCTGCCACACCCGGGTCACCGGGCCGGTCAGCGATATGCGCCCGTCCGCCAGCAACGCGACCTCCAGCCGGCCGCCGGGCATGTGTACCGTCACGCTGGCCGCGCACAGCCCCAGCCGGTGGGCCACCGCCGCCGCCGCACAACTGCCGCTGCCAGAGGCCAGGGTATAGCCCGCGCCGCGCTCCCAGATTTCGATTTGTAAGTTGGCGTGGTCCAGCACCCGCACGAACTGCACGTTGGTGCGCGCCGGGAAACGCGGGTCACGCTCGATCAGGGGACCCAGCGCGCGCGCCTCCGCCGGGGAAACCTGCTCCCGCAGCAACACGCAGTGCGGGTTCCCCAGCGTGACCGCGCTGAAGCGCAATGCCTGCCCGGCGACCGTGATCGCCTCGTTCAGCACTTCCCGCGCCGGCCCGGCCACCGAGATGCGCCGGCTGTCGAAGCTGGCCGGCCCCATCTCCAGCGTAACCACCCGTCCCCCCGCGTGTACCCTGGCCCGGACCGCGCCCCCGGCCACGCCCAGGGTGAAGGGCGCCAGTCCGACCCGGCCAGTGTCCCACAGGTAGCCGGCGAAGATGCGCAGGCCGTTGCCGCTGAGTTCGGCCTCGCTCCCATCGGGGTCGAAGATGCGCAGGGCAAAGTCGCAACCGGCCCCGGCCAGCGGCCCCAGCAGCAGGCCATCGGCCCCGGCCCCGTAGTTGCGATGACAGATGGCGCGGATGCGCGCCGGGGCGATCGGGTAGGCGAGGGCATTGCCCTCGCCTACCTCCCCGGGCTCTACCACCAGATAATCGTTCCCCAGGGCGTGATACTTGACCAATCGCATGTGGCGGCTCCAATGATAGTTCGCCGGTCGTCCCTGCCGGCCAGGGCACAGGCGCCTATTGTACGACGGAATGGCGCCCGGACATTGACCCACCGCCGGCGTAGTTTGCTACAATACGGACTATGGAAGCCCGCTTCATAGGCGAACCGATTGAGGCCCTTTTCGACCGGCCCCCGGCGCTGGAGAAGAAGCCCGGATGCCCGGACGGTTTCATCTGGCGCGGGGAGATTTACCGGGTGGCCGAAATGCTGGCCGAGTGGCACGACTACCGCCGGCGGGGGCGGATGGCGCGCAACATGCAGCCGCAGCACGCGGCTGTGGCCGAGCATCGCGGCTCATGGGGCGTGGGCCGCGACTACTACCGCGTGCGCACCGCCGGCGATCAAGTCTTCGACCTGTATTTCGACCGCGCTCCGCAGGACGCCGACCGGCGCAAAGGGGGCTGGTTCCTGGTGCATCAGAGGAGCATTTCGGGGGAGGGTTGAGGAACAGGGCGCTTCCGGCCACAATCCGTGGGCGGGATTTGCTCCCGGGCACATTTGCACTCCAGAGCAGAATTGACTACAATGCTCCGACATGACAGTCAGGCGCGCATGCTTTTCATGCGCAACTCGATGCGGCATCCGGCCATTTGCCGGCCGACAATACGAATAGGAGGATTTGATGGCCATACCACAACCCGCCCGAGATCGTTTGATGGCCGCCCTGGAGCGCGGCGTTTCCAAAGGCTTCACCGTTTTCTATGAGTACGTGCTGGAGAACCCGGTGCAGGTCGCACTGGCTACCGCCAACGAGATAGCCGAGTCCCTGGGCGTAGACGCCGCCACCGTGGTGCGCGCCAGCCAACACATGGGCTATAGCGGCTGGCCGCAACTGCAAAAAGAGTTCCGTGCTCTGTTCGGCGAACAGCCCGCCGCCCGCAAGATGGACCGGCTGGGCAACATGGCGACCGGCGTGCTGGAAGTGCGCAAGGAGTTCGTGGACCCCGACTCCAAATGCGAATGCCGGGATTGCCGCACCGCCCGCCTGCTGGATAGCTTGATCGCCGAAATCCACACCCAGTTCGGCAAAGACGCCCGGGCCTGATCCGCCCGGCGCCTGCCGGGCAGCCGGGCAGGTCTTACTTTCAGCGTCTCCCTCACCCCACCCCTCTCCCGGATGGAAGCAGTCGCCTCGGGGAAGAGGGGTGATGGGTGGAAGGTGTTGCGCCTCCCGCCGGGCAGGTACGCGGGTACGGGCAAGTTTGCCCCGTCCCGCGCTCTGCACTAGCGGGGTCGCGGGAAAACTTGCCCTGCCCCCGGGCTTTTTTTACCCCGGTTTTACACCCGCCCTCAATTCGGACAACATCCCTGCGGAATAGTATGGGCATGGACACAAACCCCATGACCCGCCGCGATTTCCTCAAACTGACCGGGCTGGGCGCCGCGCTGGCCGCGCTGAGCGCCTGCGACCCGCGCACCCCCGGTCCCCGGCCGGGAGAGGCCACCCCGGCCGGGACCCCCACAGCCGGACCGGTCCCCCCGGCAGCCACCCCCTCCCCCGCGCCGACAGGCGCGCCCGCCACAGGCGATGATCTGCTGCTGCACACCCTGCGCCGCGTCACCTACGGCCCCGGCGCTGAGGATCTGGCCCGCGCGCGCGAGATCGGGCTGCAGGCTTACCTCGAAGAGCAGTTGAATCCCGAGGCGCTGGACGATGCCCCGGTCGAGCGCCTGCTGGGGAACTTCCCCACGCTCAGCCTGTCCGCCGAGGAAATGTTCCGCCGCCAGCAAGAGTTGCGCGGCGAGACCGTGCGCGAGCTGGTGGCGGCCACCATCTTGCGCCAGGTCTACAGCCGCCGCCAGTTGTACGAGCGCATGGTGGAGTTCTGGTCGGACCACTTCAACATCAACATCGCCTCCGGGGTGCTGCGGTTTCTCAAGCCGGTGGACGACCGCGAGGTCATCCGCCCGCACGCGCTGGGCAACTTTGGCGATCTGCTGCGGGCCAGCGCCCACAGCCCGGCCATGCTGGTGTACCTCAATCAGGCCCAGAGCACGAAGCGCGGCCCCAACGAAAACTACGCCCGCGAACTGATGGAACTGCACACTCTGGGCGCCGATCAGGGCTACACCCAGCTCGATGTGGCCGAGGTAGCGCGCGCCCTGACCGGCTGGACCGTGGTTGGCCCGCGCCAGCGCCGGGGCGGGCAACCCGGAACCTTTGTTTACCTGCCGGAAATCCACGACGATGGCGAGAAACTCATCCTGGGCCAGCACTTCCCGCCCGGCCAGGGCCAGGCCGACGGCGACCGGGTGTTAGAGTTGCTGCTGGCCCACCCCGGCACCGCCCGCTACCTGGCGTGGAAACTGGGCCGGCGCTTCGTGGCCGACGACCCCCCGGCAGCCCTGGTGGACGAGGTGGCCGCGGCCTACACTGCCAGCGGCGGCGAGATCAAGGCCATGCTGCGGGCGCTCTTCGCCGGCGAGGCCTTCCGGCGTGCGGCCGGCCAGAAGCTCAAGCGGCCGCTGGAATTCTTCGTCTCGGCGGCGCGCGTCACCGGGGCGCCAGTCGCGCAGTTCCGGGGTATCGCGCGGGTCATCGAGGGCCTGGGGCAGATGCCCTTCCACTGGCCCACCCCGGACGGCTACCCGGATACCGCCGCGCCGTGGGGCAACACCAGCCAGATTCTCGCTCGCTGGAACCTGGCCCTGCTACTCACCGGAGGCGATGGACGCGGCCCCCGCGCCGACCTGCGCCGCCTGGCCCCGGACCTCTCCGCCCCGGAGGCCGCGGTGGACGGCCTCTCCAGCTCACTGCTTGGCGAACCCCTCCCCGCCGACGCCCGCTCCATCGTGCTAGACTTCGCCCGCGGCGGCCCCCTGCGCGAGCGCCTGCCCACTCTCGCCAGCCTGATCCTCGCCTCGCCCCATTTCCAGATGCGCTGAACCCAATCTCCAATCCCAAATCTCAAATCCCAAATCTCAAATCCCCACTCTCCACTCTCCATCCCTCGCCCGGAGCCTTCCATGACCCCCACCACCCTCCCCCGTCGTTCCTTCCTCCAACTGGCCGCCCCCGGCCTGGCGGCCTGGACCGTGGCCCCGACCGTGTTGCCGCAGTGGATGCCGCGCATGGCCTTCGCCCCGCCGGGCGATGCCCCCGCCGGCGACATCCTCGTGTGCGTCTTCCAGCGCGGGGGCATGGATGGGCTGAACGCGGTCGTTCCCCACGCCGACCCCGACTACTACCGCGCCCGGCCCACCCTTGCCATTCCCGAGCCATCCTCCGGCAGTGACGGCGCCGCCATTGACCTCGACGGTTTCTTCTCGCTGCACCCGGCTCTGCGCCCACTGAAAGACATCTGGGATGCCGGCCATCTGGCGGTCGTGCACGCCTGCGGCTCGCCCGACCCCACCCATTCCCACTTCGAGGCCATGGACTACATGGAGCGCGGCACCCCCGGCGAAAAGGCCATCCCCAGCGGCTGGCTGGGCCGCCACCTGCAAATCGTGGCCGAAAGCCGGCCCAATCCCTCCCCCTTCCGCGCCGTCGGCATGGGGGGCATTTTGCAGGCCTCGCTGCGCGGCCCGGTCCCGGCCACCGCCCTGCGCTCGATTGCCGACTTCCACCTGCAGGGCCGGGAGGAACAGATCGCGGAAATACAGGCGACCCTGGCCTCACTGTACACGCTGGACAATATGCTGGCCGACGAGGCCCGCACCACCTTCGAGGCGCTGGAGATCCTCGCCCGGATTGACCCGCAGGGCTACCAGCCGGCCAACGGCGCGCAATACCCGGAGAGCGATTACGGCTTCGGCCTGCGCCAGATTGCCCAGATTGCGAAGGCGGAAGTGGGGCTGGAGATTGCCTGTGTGGACATCGGCGGTTGGGACACGCACGCCAATCAGGGCACGCTGGAGGGCGGCACGTTGCCCGGCCTGCTGACCGAGCTGGGGCAGGGGCTGGCGGCGCTGTACCACGACCTGCGAGAGACAGGGAAGGGCCTCACGCTCGTCACCATGTCCGAGTTGGGCCGCCGGGTGGAGGAGAACGCCAGCGACGGCACCGATCACGGCCAC
>CAYZNA010000040.1:0-176 GCA_964478665.1 uncultured Anaerolineales bacterium | reverse complement strand
ATGTTTGTGATGGGCGGGGCAGTGAACGGGGGCAAGGTCTACGGCGACTGGCCCGGCCTGGCCCCGGAGCAACGCAGCGGCCCCGGCGACCTGGCCATCACCAGCGACTTCCGCGACGTGCTGGGCGAGATTCTGCGAACGCGGCTCAACAACGACCGGCTGGCGGAGGTCTTTCC